>NZ_JAHBDP010000061.1:0-91008 GCF_019956495.1 Pseudomonas sp. BF-B-26
TCTCGCGGAGTAACTTGTGATGCTGATAATCTTGTTGACTATCAGTCTGACTCCACAAGCACCCACACGAATTGCTTGATTCAGTTGTTAAAGAGCGGTTGGTTAAGATCTTTCGTCTCAACCGAGGCGCGCATTCTACAGCAGCCTCTGTTGCTGTCAAGCGGTTATTTTTCGAAGTTTTCAAAGTTTCCTTTGCAACTTCAACCACTTGCGCTTGCGATCTCTCGTTAGCGGGAGGCGAATTCTACAGCGTTACTCGCTGCTGTCAACACCTCTTTTACACCGCTTTCGACCGAGAAGATCGAATCGTCAATTAGGCAAAAACAGACTGCCTGATCAACTCCTTCTGGGCTTCGATGACCTGAAGCAACTCGCTGCCGAAAACTGCGTAACCCATTGTTTACCAAGGAGTTTTCCGTTTCGACTGCGCCGGAAGTGGGGCGAATTATAGACTTCCAGAATCTGCCGTCAACCGTTAATTACGCTTTTCTCTACGGACGCTCAAAATCGCTGCTTATATATAGACGCGCCCGCCATGAGGCGCAGTATATTGCCCAATATCACTCTCGTTTCCTACTTCGGACGATGCCGCACCATGAATGACCAACCTCGCAGCCTTGCCTCGACCCTGTTTTCGGTTGGCCTGCTATTGATAGCCATGGCATCAATCCAGTCGGGGGCCTCTCTCGCTAAAAGCATGTTCCCCATTATCGGCGCGCAAGGGACTACCACCCTGCGGCTGATCTTCGCCAGCGTGATCATGATGTTGATACTGCGCCCCTGGCGAGCGAAGCTCACCGCAAAATCCCTGCGCACCGTCATCGTCTACGGAATGGCGTTGGGCGGTATGAACTTCCTCTTCTACATGTCATTGCAAACCGTCCCCCTCGGTATTGCAGTTGCGCTGGAGTTCACCGGCCCACTGGCGGTAGCCATCTACGCCTCACGTCGCGCGATCGACTTTTTGTGGATCGCCCTGGCCGCCGTCGGCTTGCTGCTGTTAATACCTATGGGAGAAACGACCGCGGGGATCGATCTGGTAGGCGCCGGTTATGCATTGGGCGCAGGTGTCTGCTGGGCGCTTTACATTCTGTTCGGCCAAAAGGCCGGCGCCGACAATGGCGTGCAGACCGCGGCACTGGGGGTGATGATTGCGGCATTTTTTGTAGCCCCTATCGGCATCGTCCATGCTGGTACCGCGCTGCTCACTCCCTCACTGATCCCCGTGGCCATCGCTGTCGCCATTCTGTCCACCGCCGTGCCCTACACGCTGGAGATGGTCGCCCTCACCCGAATCCCGACCCGGACATTCGGCACGTTGATGAGCATTGAACCTGCGATCGGCGCACTGTCAGGCCTGTTGTTTCTCCATGAGTACCTTTCACTGTCTCAATGGATGGCCATCATGTGCATCATTCTGGCTTCCATAGGCGCGACCATGACGATGGGGAGCGCGGCCAAGCCTGCTGTCGCTGCAGATTGAAACAGGATTTGACAAGGGTCTGGTATTTGCCGCGCAATTAGGCCATGTTTAGGCCCGCAACCCAGTGTCAGACATGGATTTTTCAGATAGGGATATCAGAACGCTTCAAGCAAAAGCGAATGCAGCCAGACCCGGGCGCAAAGATCCGGGGACGCTATAAGGACAGTAATGAAACGAATTTTGATAATGATCGCCGTACTTGCGGTTGCGGGCTGCGCGGCGACATCGAAAACCCAGGTAAAACACGGCAAGAGAGGGCTGCATATCAACTGTTCCGGGCTCTCGTCATCCTGGGACAAGTGCTACACCAGCGCTGCCAACTCGTGCGCTCCCAAAGGTTACAAGGTCATCGCCAAGTCAGGGGACGCCGTAGAAGAACCAGGCGATTACCCGTTCGGCCTCAACCCTGCCGGCTATACCAGCCGCAGCATGATCGTCATCTGCAAGTAGATTGATGCCGCCTTGTCAGGTTCGTGAACCTGCGATCTGGCGGCCAATCTCATCGTAACTGGACTTCAGTACCGCGCGCTGAATGTCCGGCGTGGCCAGCATTCGCGCAATGACCAACGCACCGATACATTGCGACAGAATCGCCCAGGCCAGGCTGTCGCTGTCCAGAACTTGCGCCCAACTCTTCTGAAGCCGACAAATCCAGTTCTCCGCCTGCTGACGAATCATCACGTCTGAACGTGCAATCTCAGCCCCCAATGCTGGCAAAGCACAGCCGGATTCCGGGTGCTCGACATGAGCCATGCTCAGGTAGTGTTTCAGGCAGCGCTGGAGCTTCTCGCGACTCCGGTCCGCCTCTAAACGCTCCAGACTTTGAGACAACTCACGCTCGACGATTGAAGCGAACAGCTCATCCTTCGATGAAAAATGACTGTAGAAAGCCCCGCCACTCAAGCCGATTGCCTTCATCAACCCGTCGACACCCACCGTTGAAAAACCAGACTTCTTGGCCGACACCGCACTGCTTTCAAGTAGTTTCTCTTTGGTTTCCAGTTTGTGATTGGCCGAGTAACGCATTGCCTTGCCCTCAGGATTGATCGCCTTGACGCTTTCCGAATCGTAGCATAACGTTCGTTTAGTTAACGATCGTTTAGCAAAGGGATCTACCCATGAAGAACAAGAAGGTCGTACTGGTTGTAGGTGCTGGGGATGCCACCGGCGGCGCAATTGCAAAACGCTTTGCGCAGGAAGGATTTGTGGCGTGTGTCACCCGCCGCAGCGCGGACAAACTCCAGCCGCTGGTGGATGCCATCAAGGCCGATGGCGGTGAAGCCCACGGATTTGCCTGCGATGCGCGTAAGGAAGAGGACGTGATTGCGTTAGTTGAGCAGATCGAAAGCCAGATTGGCCCAATCGAAGCGTTCGTCTTCAACATCGGCGCCAATGTGCCTTGCAGCATTCTCGAAGAAACCGCGCGCAAATATTTCAAGATCTGGGAAATGGCCTGCTTCTCAGGATTTCTCAACGCTCGTGAAGTGGCCAAGCGCATGGCCAAGCGTCAACGCGGGACTATCCTGTTCACCGGTGCTACCGCTGGCCTGCGTGGAGCCTCAGGATTTGCGGCGTTCGCCGGCGCCAAGCACGGGATTCGTGCCCTGGCGCAAAGCATGGCGCGTGAACTGGGGCCGATGAATATTCACGTCGCCCATGTGGTAGTCGACGGTGCCATCGATACCGATTTCATCCGCGAGAGTTTCCCCGAAAAGTATGCGACCAAGGATCAGGACGGCATTCTCAATCCAGAGCACATTGCCGAGAACTATTGGTACCTCCACAGCCAGCCCCGTGATGCATGGACCTTCGAGCTGGACCTTCGCCCCTGGAGCGAACGCTGGTAAGCCCTCCCCCACAATAAAAAACAGAGCGCATCGACCATGAGCAAAACCGTGGAGTTCTACTTCGACCTCGGCAGCCCCGCCACCTACCTGGCCTATACCCAACTACCGAAGATCTGCGAGCAGACCGACAGCCAGTTGATCTTCATACCCATCTTGCTGGGTGGCGTCTTCAAAGCCACAGGTAACGCCTCCCCCGCAGCTATCCCCGCCAAGGGCCGCTACATGTTTCAAGATCTGGACCGCTATGCCAAACGCTATGGCGTGCCACTGAAGTTCAATCCCCACTTCCCTATCAACACCCTGATGCTGATGCGCGCCGTCACCGGCATGCAGTTGCGCCATCCCGAACGCGTTCAGGCGTTCATCGATTGCCTGTTCCACGCCCTCTGGGTTGAAGGCCGCAGCCTTGATGACCTGGCGACCGTCGCGTCAGTACTGACACAGAACGGTTTCGATCCAAATGAGGTGCTGGCCTTGACCGCCGACGAGGAAGTCAAAGCCACTCTCAAGGACAACACAGAGAAAGCAGTGCAACGGGGTGTATTCGGTGCTCCAAGCATGTTTGTCGATCATCAGCTGTTCTTCGGCCAGGATCGCCTGGACTTCGTCCTTGAAGCCCTGAGTTAGATCTCGATAACCAACCGCCCCTGCGCAGCTCCCGAGACGAGCAGCTCATGGGCGGCCTCGGCGGTTTGTAGCGTGAACTGCCGAGGGTCGAGCAGCGGTTTCAACTGCCCCGCCTCGATCAACCGCGCAGCCTCCCGAAGTATCTCCCCATGGTGCTCGCGCCCCTTGCCAGTCAGCAACGGCAACAAAGTAAACACTCCAGAATAAGTCGCCCCACGAAACGAGAGCGGCGCAAGACTGTGCTGCCCCCATCCGAGACAACTCACGACATGCCCCTCGTAAACCCGAGCAGCCTTGAATGAAGCGTCCAGCGTCTCACCACCCACCGTATCGTAGACAATGTCGAAGCCCTCCCCCGCCGTGTGCTCAACCACGTACTCCTCAACCGAAGATTTACGATAATCAATAAACGTCGCACCGAACCCTTCGATGATCGCCTGCTTCCCGGCCGATCCGGTGGCAAACACGTCAGCACCGAAAGCCCGGGCAATTTGCACAGCCACATGCCCGACACCACCCGCACCGCCATGAATCAGCACTTTCTGTCCCGCCCGCACCCGCGCACGATCCACCAATCCTTCCCACGCCGTGATCAGTATCAACGGCAACCCTGCCGCCTCGCGCATGCTTAGATTGCCTGGCTTGCGCGCCAGCAGTCGTGCATCGACGGCGGCGTATTCAGCCAGTGAGCCCTGCGCACCGCCAATGCCGGTGGCCATTGCATAGACCTCATCACCCGGCAGCCATCCGCTGACACCCTCCCCCAACGCCTCCACTGTTCCCGCGAGATCAATACCCAATACCGCCGGCAATGGCTGGCGCGCATGAGCAGCCTGACCCGAGCGAATCTTTCCATCCAGAGGGTTCACCCCACTGGCCTTGATCCTGACCAATACCTGACCGGTCTCAGGTACGGGCCGTTGAACGGAAGCCAAGCGTAAAGGCCCGTTGGCCGAATCAACAATCAGAGCGCGCATTTCAAGTGAGTCAGTCATTTCGCAATTTCCCGTCAGAGGTGGCTGTGGGATTAATCTTCCTCCCCCTCACTCATGCCGATAAGGCGCTATATAGCTATAGTGACCATGCCCATTTGGCATCAATGAGAAACCCCATGGACAAACTCAATGCAATGGCGATCTTCGTTCGCGTTGTCGAACGTGGCAGCTTTTCTGCCGTCGCCCGGGAATTGCAGACCAGCCAGCCGACCATCAGCAAAGTGCTGCGAGCACTGGAAACTGAACTGGGTGGAAAGCTGATTTCCCGCAGCACCCGACAACTGTCCCTGACTGACGAAGGTCAGCGGTACTACAGCGAATGTCGACAAATTTTGGCGGCCGTAGACGCCGCAGAACACAGTTTTCACTCCGGCCGCGAAGCTGTTGCCGGAAACCTGAAAATCGGATCGTCCGTGAGTTTCGGGCGCTTGCAGATTGCTCCGCGACTGCCGGCATTCCTCAAAAAATATCCTCACGTACAGATTGATCTGCAACTGAGCGATCAAAATCAGGACCTGGTCAGTGAAGGACTGGACGTCACCTTCAGGATCGGCGAGTTGAACGACAGCGGTTTGATTGCCCGCCGCATCGGCACCACCCACCGAGTGACCGTCGCAGCCCCCAACTACCTTGCGCAACACGGCCACCCGCAAACGCCCGAAGAATTGAGCGGACACAACTGCCTGCAGTTCAACCTGCTGAACAGTCAGAACCTATGGGTTTACGAGAGAGAGGCGCAACGTCACGCAGTGCGAATCAAGGGCAACGCACAAAGCAACAACTCCGAGGCCATCCGCGAGATGGTACTGGGGGGATTGGGGATTTCGCTGTCACCGGTCTGGCTGTTCAGCGAGGACTTGAAGGCGGGACGCGTGACCGCGATTTTGCTGGAATACAGCGCCCAGTCACTGCCGATTCATGCCGTGTCCCCGGCGAATCGTCGCCAATCCGCCAGGGTCAAAGCCTTTGTCGACTACATGAGCCAGGCGCTCGAAGAAGCGCCTGAACTCCAACCGATCAAATAGCCGCCGTCCGGGTGTTCAACCACTCAAGGGCTGCGCCATCGAGCAACGGGCTCAAGCGCTGGCGCACCTCGGCGTGGTAGGCGTTGAACCACTGCTTTTCGTCGTCAGTCAGCAGCGACGGTTCCAGGCAGCGAGTGTCGATCGGGCACAAGGTCAGGGTTTCGAATTTCAGGAATTCACCGAATTCGCTTTTGCCCGCCTCGCGGTTCAACACCAGGTTCTCGATCCGCACACCCCAGCGGCCCGGACGGTAAGTGCCCGGTTCGATGGACGTGATCATGCCCGGCTGCATCGCGGTTTGCGGTGCCGCGGCGGCCTGATAGGCGATGACCTGCGGGCCTTCGTGCACGTTGAGGAAGTAGCCGACGCCGTGACCGGTGCCGTGACCGTAATCAACGCTTTCAGCCCAGATCGGCGCGCGGGCAATCGAATCGAGCAACGGCGAGAGAATGCCACGAGGAAATTGCGCGCGGGACAACGCAATCACGCCTTTGAGCACCCGCGTGCAATCGCGCTTCTGCTCATCGGTTGGTGTACCGACCGGCACCATCCGCGTGATGTCAGTAGTACCGCCCAGGTACTGGCCACCGGAGTCGATCAACAACAGACCGTCGCCTTCGATCACCGCGTGTTCTTCTTCGGTGGCGTGGTAGTGCGGCATTGCGCCATTGGCGTTGAACGCGGCAATGGTGTTGAAGCTCAGCGATACATAGCCCGGGCGCCGGGTACGCGCCGCCGTCAGGTGTTCGTCGATGGTTAGTTCGGTAATGCGCTCACGACCCAACGCAGTGTCCAGCCAGGTGAAGAATTCGCACAGCGCCGCGCCGTCCTGCTCCATGGCCTGACGAATGTGCTCGGCATCGGCCAGGCTTTTCTGCGACTTGGCCAACGTCGTCGGGTTCAGGCCTTCGATCAGCTTCACGCCGCTATCCAGGTTATCCAGCAAGCCGGCGGTGACGCGCGCCGGATCGACTTGCAGGCTCGCCCCGCTCGGAACGGCGCGTAAGGCGGCGGCCACTTCGCTGTAATCGCGCAGGGTCACGCCGTCCTGTTCGAGAATCGCGCGCAACTTGGTGTCGACCTTGCTCAGCGCCACGAACAGGGTGGCCTGCTGCTGGCTGATCAAGGCAAAGGAAACAAACACCGGGTTGAACGACACGTCACCGCCGCGCAAGTTGAATAGCCAGGCGATGTCATCAAGGGTGGCGATGAAATGCCAGTCGGCACCGCGATCTTTCAAAACCTCACGCAGCCTGGCCAGTTTCTCGCCACGGCTGACCGTCGCCTGAGGCGGCAGGTGTTGATAGATCGGTTCATTGGGCAGCGTCGGACGGTCGCTCCAGACTTCGCTCAACACATCGATGTCGGTGCGCAGACGTGCGCCGCGCTCTTCGAGCTTGCCACCCAACGTACGCGCCGAAGCCACGGCCATTACCGCACCATCTACCGCGACGACGCCGCCTTCAGGGGTTTGCTCGGCCAGCCAGTCCAGCGGGCCGGGTTGACCCGGTTGCAGCTTGACCAGTTCGATGCCGCTGCCCTTGAGTTCCTTGGTCGCTTGTTCCCAATAACGGCTGTCGGCCCAGACGCCGGCAAAATCCGGCGTAACGATCAGCGTGCCAACCGAGCCATGGAACCCCGACAACCATTGCCGCCCTTGCCAGTAACCCGGCAGGTATTCCGAAAGATGCGGATCGGCCGACGGCACCAGCAGAGCGTGAATACCCTCCCGGCTCATCAGTTCGCGGGTTTGCGCCAGGCGTTGGGGCACCGATCCATTGATCGAAGGCTGCGTACTCATCGTGTCTCCTGCTAATCACTTCATCATTATTGTTGAGTGTCGATCAACGCCGGCACTTTCAGACCTATTGCCAAAATGCCGGAGCACTGGCACAGGCCGCTTTGATCAGGTGTACCGCTTGGTCGATGTCCTGCTCGGTGGTGAACCGGCCGAGACTCAAGCGAATGGTGCGACTCGCCGAACGGGCGTCATGCCCCAGGGCCAGCAGCACATGGGAGGGCGCATTGCTCGCGGAATTGCAGGCCGAGGTCGCGGAAAACGCGATCGAGGTGCTCAACGCCGCTGAATTGAACTCGCCTTCGTTGAAGGTCAGGCTCAAGGTATGAGGGATGCGCTGGTTCGGACTGCCATTGAGGCGAACGCCGGGAATACTCAGCAATTGCTCAAGCAAGCGTTCACGCAACCGGACGATCGTGGCTTTCTCTTCATCGAATGAAGAGGCCGCCAAGGCGAACGCCACACCCATGCCAGCGATCTGGTGAGTCGCCAGGGTGCCGGAACGCAAACCGCCCTCGTGACCACCGCCATGGATCTGCGCCTGCAAACGCTGCTGCGCGCGCGGCCCGACGTACAGCGCGCCGATGCCTTTGGGGCCATAAATCTTGTGGGCGGAAAATGACATCAGATCCACTGGCAACCGGGCCAGGTCGATCACCACTTTGCCTGCACCTTGAGCCGCGTCGACATGGAACAACGCGTCGCGAGCACGCACGACTTCGCCGATGGCCGCGATGTCGTTGACCGTGCCCAGTTCGTTGTTGACCAGCATCAGCGACACCAGAAAGGTGTCTTCGCGCATTGCTTCGCTGACCGCTTGCGGGGTAATCAGCCCTTCGGCGTCAGGCACCAGATAAGTCACCGCGACGCCGGCATCCTGCAACTGCTTTGCCGTGTCGAGAATCGCTTTGTGTTCGATCTGGCTGGTGATGATGTGGCCGCCAGAAATGCCGCGAGCCTGGGCCACGCCCTTGAGGGCAAGGTTATTCGATTCGGTGGCGCCGGAGGTCCAGACGATCTGGTCCGCCTGAGCGCCGACCAGATCGGCGACCTGGCGCCGCGCCTGCTCGACCGATTGCCGGGCCTGTTGACCGAACGCATGGGAGCTGGACGCCGGATTGCCGAAGTTGCCGGTAAAACCCAGACACTCGACCATGACCTTGATGACCCGCTCATCCACCGGCGTGGTGGCGGCGTAGTCGAAATACAGAGGACGTTTATTCATAGAAGACTCGCAGAGCATGTTCCGGGATCAGGAGGCTCGTCACTGAAACGTCAAAGCGCAGCCTCGTGAGCTGCGCCGATCGTTCAGAGCGTTAGAAATACCTGATCGGAGGCCGTTAAAGAAGAACAACTTCATTTAAAAGTGCGTAGGAACGCTCCTGAAGTCGAGCTTAACAGGCATCAGGCAACCGGTTGAAGCAATGCGTCACTTAAAGCTTTCGAGCAACAACGGATACAGCGAAGCCACCAGCAGCAAGGCCATGCCCCAGTTGAACAGCCGCAACCAGCGGCGATCCTTCAGCACATTGCGCAACAACGTGCCGCAGCCTGCCCAGACACTGACGCTCGGCAGGTTGATCAAGGCGAACACCGCCGCAATCACGATCACGTTGGTGAAATAACCCTGCATTGGCGTGTAGGTGCTGATGGCACCGATGGCCATGATCCACGCCTTGGGATTGACCCACTGAAATGCGGCGGCGCCCAAATAGCTGATCGGCTTGCTCTCGCCCTTTTCACGCTCGGAAACTGGTCCCGAATGGGCGATTTTCCACGCCAGGTACAGCAAATACGCCGCGCCGATGTAACGCAGCACGCTGTAGAGCAAAGGATAGGTTTGAAACACCGCGCCCAAGCCAAAACCTACCGCCACCACAAGCACGAAGAAGCCGCAGGTAATGCCAAGCATGTGGGGAATGGTGCGGTTAAAGCCGAAGTTCACACCTGATGCCAGCAACATCGTGTTGTTGGGGCCGGGCGTAATCGAAGTGACAAGGGCAAACAGGGCGAAGCCCAGCAGCAAATCGAGCGAGAGCGTCATGGGTGGCAGTCCATTGGATCAGTCAGGTGTTGACCCTATCGCAGGCCTTCAGGGAAACCCATGGACAGTTGCGCGAAACTTCAAGCGGTACAGTTTTCGATCAGCTAGGACGACCGTGAAGCTGTACAGCACGTTCGGCGTTCATCTCGCCTTGTTTGTCGAAGCTGAACGATTTTTGCGGTTGGCCGAGCAATTCGGCTTTTTTCGCGTGGTATTCGTCGAAGGACAAACCGCGACGATTCAACGCCTCCAGCGCCAATTCTCTGGTTTCTTCTGCGGTGTACGGCCGTAATTCCGGGGAAACATGGCTGGCACACCCGGCGAGAACGGAGACCGCAAGCAGTAAGAAAGTAGCGATTAGAGGTTTCATTGTGAGCGTCCTGACATCTGGTTCGAGGCAATGAACACAGGCTACGCCGGGTATCCGATCTGCAGAAATCAACGCTCTCGATAGTGGCTATCGACTTTGACTAATGCCGCTCAGGCAGAACGCCTTATATCTCCAAACGATCTATAAATATTAATTTAATGTCTTTTACGGAATAACACCGAACCTTTATAACAACGGTCATCGCTTCACGCACTGTTGCTCAAGCAACTGTTTGCCAGGCAACAGTCATTCAACAAACAGCTCTGCCATTCGCACAGTGTCTACCGGCCAACGCGTTGAAAGCCCCGTAAACAGGGGCTCCGAGGGATTGGTACAGCTCTTGCTCTCTGTCAGTGACTACTCACTGCTCCCTGAGCAACTGTTTAAAAAGGAACTGATCATGTCGCGTCCATTGAAAGTCGTTGCCCTCTCCGGCGGTACCTGGCGTCCATCCCGCACGTTGGTGCTGACCCAGGCGCTGTTGGCGCAACTGGCCGAACAATTGCCGATTGAAAGCAAGCTGATTGAACTGGGTGACATCGCCCGACCGTTGGGTGCCGCGCTGTCCCGTCAGGAGTTGAGCGCCGAGATCGAAGCCGAGCTGCAAGCGATCGAGAATGCCGACCTGCTGATCGTCGCCGCGCCGGTTTATCGCGGTTCCTACCCTGGACTGCTCAAGCATCTATTCGACCTGATCGACCTCAATGCATTGATCGACACGCCGGTATTGCTGGCCGCCACCGGTGGCAGCGAACGCCATGCCCTGGTTCTCGATCACCAGTTGCGCCCGCTGTTCAGTTTCTTCCAGGCCTTGACCTTGCCGATTGGCGTCTACGCCACCGAAGCCGATTTCTCCCATTACCAAATAACCAGTGAGCCCTTGAAGGCCCGCATACGTCTTGCTGCAGAACGCGCCGCGCCGTTGTTTGGCGTGCACCCCAAAAATCTGCTGAAAATCGCTTAAGGATTTCTTCATGGATGTTTTCTGGTTTCTGCCGACTCACGGCGACGGCCATTACTTGGGCACCACTCACGGCGCTCGCCCGGTGACACTCAACTACCTGAAACAAGTGGCCCAGGCGGCCGACAGCCTCGGCTACCACGGTGTACTGATTCCCACCGGGCGCTCCTGCGAGGATTCGTGGGTGATTGCTTCGGCGCTGGTGCCGCTGACCGAACGCCTGCGTTATCTGGTAGCGATCCGGCCGGGGATCATCTCGCCGACGGTCTCGGCGCGCATGGCCGCGACACTGGATCGACTGTCCAATGGCCGCTTGCTGATCAACGTGGTCACGGGCGGTGACCCGGATGAAAACCGTGGCGACGGCATCTTCCTCGATCACAGCGAACGCTACGAAGTGACCGACGAATTCCTGAAAATCTGGCGCCGTGTGCTGCAAGGCGAATCGGTGGATTTCGAAGGCAAACACCTGCAAGTGCAGAACGCCAAGGCGCTGTATCCGCCGGTGCAAAAACCTTATCCGCCGCTGTACTTCGGCGGTTCTTCCGAAGCCGCCCATGAACTGGCCGCCGAGCAGGTTGATGTCTACCTGACCTGGGGTGAACCACCGGCCGCCGTGGCAGAAAAACTGGCCGATGTGCGTGAGCGTGCCGCGCGAAACGGTCGCACGGTGAAGTTCGGGATTCGCTTGCACGTGATCGTTCGCGAGACCGCCGAAGAGGCCTGGAAAGCCGCAGACAAACTGATCGAGCACATCAGCGACGAGACCATCGCGGCCGCGCAGAAGTCGTTCTCGCGTTTCGATTCCGAAGGTCAGCGGCGCATGGCGGCGTTGCATGACGGGCGTCGTGACAACCTGGAAATATCCCCCAACCTTTGGGCGGGTGTCGGTCTGGTGCGTGGCGGTGCCGGGACGGCGTTGGTGGGCGATCCGCAGCAAGTGGCGGCGCGAATCAAGGAGTACGCGGACCTGGGGATCGAGAGTTTTATCTTCTCCGGCTATCCGCACCTCGAAGAGGCTTATCGTTTTGCCGAGTTGGTGTTCCCGCTGTTGCCTGAGCCGTACGCCAGCCTTGCGGGGCGCGGCGTCACTAATCTGACCGGGCCGTTTGGCGAAATGATCGCCAATGATGTGCTGCCCACCAAAGCCACGGCCTGACTCAGCCCCCCTGTGGGAGCGAGCCTGCTCGCGAAGGCGTCCGTACAGTCGACACTGATGTTGACTGTTCCGGCCTCATCGCGAGCAGGCTCGCTCCCACAGGGAACTGCTTCGATTTTAAAAAGGAACCCCCGTGTGACGGCCAAACCACACAGCGCCCTGATATCCCCCTTGCAAACCGCCCGTCTGTTGGCGGCCGAGTTTGCCCTGACCGCTGTCGAGCGCGATGAACGAGGCGGTACGCCCAAAGCCGAACGCGACGCCTTGCGCCACAGCGGTCTGCTCGCGTTAAGCATTCCTGTGCAGTACGGCGGCCTCGGCGCCAGCTGGAGTGACACCCTGACCATCGTGCGCGAGTTCGCCAAGGTCGACAGTTCGATTGCCCATGTCTTCGGCTTCCATCACTTGATGCTCGCCACCGTGCGCCTGTTCGCCCGGCCCGAGCAGTGGCAGCCATGGTTCGAACAGACCGCGCGCAAAAACTGGTTCTGGGGCAACGCCCTCAACCCGCTGGACACCCGTACTGTGGTGAAAAATCTCGGCGGCTGGCGTGAGTTTTCCGGCAAGAAAAGCTTCTGCTCCGGCGCCAGCGATTCGCAAATGCTGATCGCCTCGGCCGTCGACGAAAACGCTGGCGGCAAGCTGTTGATCGCCGCGATTCCCAGCGGTCGCAGCGGCATCACCTTGCATAACGACTGGAACAACATGGGCCAGCGCCAGACCGACAGCGGCAGCGCAACATTCGAACGGGTGCGGGTCGAAGAGTCGGAATTGCTGCTCGATCCGGGTCCGCTGAGTACGCCATTCGCCTGCCTGCGGCCGTTGATTGCCCAGTTGACCTTCACCCACATGTTCCTCGGCATTGCCGAAGGGGCCTTCGAAGAAGCGCGGCAATACACCCTCACCGAAAGCCGTCCGTGGCACAAATCCAGTGCTCAGGATGTGCGTCAGGACCCTTATGTCCTCGGCCACTACGGCGAATTCTGGGTCGCCCTCGAAAGTGTTCGACTGCTGGTGGAGCGCGCTGCCGGATTGCTCGACAAGGCGTGGGCCAAAGGCCCGAACCTCAGTGCCGAAGAACGTGGGCATCTCGCTACCGCCATCGCCACGGCCAAGGTCGCTGCCACTCGCAACGGTCTGGAACTCTGTAGCCGGTTGTTCGAAGTGACCGGCGCCCGTTCAACTCATGCCTCACTGCGACTGGATCGCCACTGGCGCAACCTGCGCACGCAAACCCTGCACGACCCGGTGGATTACAAACTCCATGAGCTGGGTGACTGGGCGCTGAACCAGTCCCTGCCGATCCCGACTTTCTATTCATAGCCTTCTCTTCATGGAGCCTGCCCATGCAACTGCTGACTTTACCGCCCTCGCCCGCTCTGGCCACCTCGATCCGCGCCACGGCGCAGGTGTTCGAAGACCCGAAATCCCAGGCCTTGCTCGCCCACATTCAACAAGTCGCACCGAGTGAAGCCAGTGTGCTGATCATCGGCGAAACCGGCACCGGCAAGGAGCTGGTGGCGCGGCATATCCACAACCTCAGCGCCCGCCGTAACCGGCCTTTCGTGGCAGTGAACTGCGGCGCGTTCTCCGAATCTTTGGTGGAAGCCGAGTTGTTCGGCCATGAAAAAGGTGCCTTCACCGGTGCGTTGAGCGCCAAGGCCGGCTGGTTCGAGGAGGCCGATGGCGGCACCTTGTTCCTCGATGAAATCGGCGATTTGCCGATGGCGATTCAGGTCAAGTTGTTGCGGGTATTGCAGGAGCGCGAAGTGGTGCGACTGGGTTCGCGCAAGAGCATTCCCATCAATGTCCGTGTGCTGGCGGCGACCAACGTGCAATTGGAGAAAGCCATCAACGCCGGGCATTTCCGCGAGGATTTGTACTACCGCCTCGACGTGGTCAGCCTGGAATTGAGCCCGCTGCGCGACCGCCCCGGCGACATCCTGCCGCTGACCCGACATTTCGTCGAAGCCTACAGTCAGCGCCTCGGCTACGGCACCATCAGCATCAGCAAAGAGGCCGAATTGAAACTGCGCGGCTACAGCTGGCCGGGCAATATTCGCGAACTGGAAAACGTCATTCACCACACCCTGTTGATCTGCCGAAACGGCGTGATCGAACGCGACGACCTGCGCCTGTCGAACATGCGCATCGAGCGTCAGGACGATTACCACAGCACCGTCGACGATTCACCGGAAGCCCTGCTCAATCGGGCCTTTCAAAAGCTCTTCGAAGAACAGGCCGGAGCGCTGCACGAGAAAGTCGAAGACGCGTTGCTGCGAGCCGCCTATCGCTTCAGCCATTACAACCAGGTGCACACCGCCGCACTGCTGGGCTTGAGCCGCAACGTAACGCGCACGCGACTGATCAAGATCGGCGAACTGGCAGTGAACAAGCGCCGGCCCACGGAAAACCTTCAGGGCGAGCGTGTTATGCAGCTGTCGATCTAACCCACCAGATTGCAGTGCAGCGCGTTGTCGTGGCTGCGTTCCAGGCTATGCAGCACCTGAAACGAGCCGAAGGTCACGGTTTTCGCCTGATGGGCACGGATCAGCTGCCAGAAATCCTGCTCGCCGCTTTCAAAGCTTTGAAACGCGGCCTCTCCCGCCTCGCGTGTTTGCCATTGCAGGTAGTTGAGCACCCGCCGGCCATCGTCGCTGGCCTGGATGCTGGCACTCAGAAAACCGCTGTAACCCTGGGCGAGACGCTCGGTCTGCTTCGACAGAGCCGACACCAGTGCGGGCTGTTGATGGGGTTCGATCTCGAATTCGATCAATTGGGTGAAGCTGCGATTTTTCTCTGACGCTTGCATGAAAAGTCCCCACTGACGTGTAAGCCGGATCTTGCGATCCGAAGGCCTGCAGGGTAAAACCTCGAGTTAACTTGAGGTCAAGGGGCATTTTTTAAATGATCACCTCGGAAAATCTGCACAAGGAACTCACCGTCGGCCAAGTGGCTGCGCGCAGCGGTGTCGCGGTCACGGCGCTGCACTTTTACGAATCCAAGGGTTTGATCAAAAGTAATCGCAACCTGGGCAACCAGCGGCGTTATCCACGGGAGGTGTTGCGACGGGTGGCGTTGATCAAAGTGGCTCAGCGATTGGGCATTCCGTTGTCGGAGATTGGCGAGGCACTCAAGTCCCTGCCGGATAACCGCGCCCCGACGGCGGCGGACTGGAAGGTGTTGTCGGCGCAGTGGAGTCGGGATCTGGATGAGCGGATCAATCAGCTGACCTTGCTGCGGGACAAGCTCAATGGCTGCATTGGCTGTGGGTGTCTGTCGATGGAGGCGTGTCCGTTGCGCAACTTTGGCGATGTGCTTGGGGAACAGGGACCGGGGCCGCAGCTGTTGTAATGATCGTTCCCACGCTCTGGTGGGAATGCAGCCGCGGGCGGTGATCTTTTTTTGTGAACTTGGTGAATGCCGAGGATCAAAATCAAGACATCGCCATTTTTGGCAGCACCTACACTTATTGGTCCTGCTGAAAAGCGGCGAAGTGAAATCTTCCATCTACAAAAAAATCAGGGAGAACGATCATGAGCGTCAAACCTATTCCAGAGGGTTATCACAGCATCACCCCGTATCTGGGCATTCAAAAAGCGGCCGAAGCCATCGAGTTCTACAAGAAAGCCTTTGGCGCCACCGAAGTCATGCGCCTGTCCATGCCCGATGGCGGCATCGGCCACGCCGAACTGCGTATCGGCGATTGCCCGATCATGCTTGGCACGCCATGCGATCAGGGTCCGCTGAGCAATCCGGACAAGTCGCCGTCCGTAGGTCTGCATCTGTATGTGAACGATGTGGACAAGTCTTATAAACAGGCGATTGCGGCTGGCGGCACCGTGGTGTCCGAGGTCAAGGATCAGTTTTATGGCGACCGCTCGGGGACTTTGAAGGATCCCTATGGGCATCTGTGGTTTCTGGCCACGCGCAAGGAGGATCTGACTCAGCAACAGATCGAGCAGCGGGCGAAGGAGATGTTCAGCCAGGGTTGATCCAATGATAGTTTCCACAGGGGATTGGCTGTGTACACAGAATTAACGTTCAACACCGATCCACTGTGGGAACGGGCTTGCTCGCGAAGGCGGTCTCACAAACAACACACATTCCAGATATGAAAAAGCCCGCTGACCTTCTTGGTTCAGCGGGTTTCTTTTTGCGCGGTGACTCAGTGAGCAGGACGCCGAGGATTTAGACCCTCGATCAGCTTTCTATGAAGGTGGTGTCAGCGCTTTGTGCATGGGAATGGCGTGGAGCCCGGCTACGGCGAAGGTTTCAGCGCAAGGCTGGTAACCCAGATGACGGTAAAACGCTTCACTGGTGCGGGTGCTGTTGAGTCGTGCCTGGCGCAAACCCTGATCGGTCAACCAGCCTTCGAGGTCGTACACCAGCGCTTGTCCGGCCCCGCGACGAAACCATTCCGGTTGCACGTAACAAAACGCCACTTTGCCGCTGATCGCAGCCATCGCGACGCCGACCGGTTTGTCCTGCAACAGGGCGATGTTCAGGTACAACCGCTCGTCGGCCAGCCAAGGCTGCACGTGTTCGATGGTCTTGTTGTGGGTCCAGGTGGCGACGGTGAGCGGATCGTTGCGATGGTCGAGCGCGCAACCCACGCGGATGGATCGCTCGACGATCCGGCTGATGATGCCGGCGTCGGCGGGGGTTGCCTTGCAAATGTGTAGGGGAGCATCCATGGCGCTGTTACCTCAATCCATTGAGTCAAAGCTGCTGCCGGGGACGATAGCGCCGTTCGAACCGCCCGACTAATGGAGAGAAGTTACATTTGATGTGCATCGCCGATCCTTGTAGGAGCCGAGCTTGCTCGCGATGGCGTCCTCACATTCAACGTTGATGTTGACTGTACGGACGCCATCGCGAGCAAGCTCAGCTCCTACAGGGATCGCTCAAACCGGTTGCAACGGCATGGTCAGTTCGACTCGCAATCCGTCCGGCCGGCTGTCGAAATGCAGCGTACAACCGCAGCGCTGGACAATCGCCTGAACAATCGCCAGGCCCAGACCGCAGCCGGTGCTCTGGCCGTTGCGCCAGAAGCGTTGGGTCAAATGCTGCAGATCGTCTTCGGCAATGCCGGGGCCGTGGTCGCGAACCACAAACTGTACACGGTTGCCGGTGGTTTCCAGGCTCAGCTCCACCGCGCCGTCACCCGGGGTATGCCGCAGCGCGTTGTCCAGCAGGTTGCGCAGTGCGGCAATCGACAGCACGGCGGGCATTTGCACCGGGGCGTGGGAGATTTTCGGCGGCAGCTGAAATTTGATCCGCTGACGATCACCGCTGGCGGCGTCCTGAATCGCCAGTTTTGCCACCTGCTCGGCGCTGCATTGCACACCATCATCGAACGACAGACTGCCCTCGACCCGCGCCAGCAACAGCAATTGCTCCAGGGTCCGGTGCAGGCGATCGGCGCCCTCTTCGGCCCGGGCCAGGGATTGATCCCGGGCCGCGCCATCGGTCATGCGCGCCACTTGCAGGTGGGTCTTGATCGCCGTCAGCGGGCTGCGCAATTCATGGGCGGCGTCACCGGTCAGACGGCGTTCCCGTTCGATGGTCTTGCCGATGCGCTGGAACAGCTGATTCTGGGTGTCCAGCAACGGTTGCAGTTCGCTGGGCAGCGGCTGGATTTGCAAGGGTTCGAGAGAATCGGCGCTGCGGCGCATCAAGGCATCACGCATGCGATTCAGCGGCGCCAGCCCCTGGCCGATCCCCAGCCAGAGCAGGCACAGGCAGCCGAGCAAGGCCACGCCCACCGGTACCGAAGCGGCCAGCAGGATCGACATGTTCAGCGCCTCACGCTCGATCTGCCGGTCGGCGGTGGTGATGCGCACGTCGCCGCGGGCCAGGGTGAAACTGCGCCACGGCGCACCGTCGATCATCTGGTCGTGGAAGCCCATCTTCTCGGCTTCCAGGGTTTGTTGCGGATCGGTGTGACTGCGAGCGAGGATTTCGCCACGTAGCGAACTGACCTGACAGGCCATGCCACCGGGGATATTCAGCTGTTCAGCGCTGAAGTGGGTGCCTTCGCCCTTGCTCGGCAATGGCGGCAATTGCTCCATCAGGCCGGCGACCATCCGCGCCGAAGCCACCAGCCGCTGGTCGAGGGAAAACATCATCTGATTGCGCAGGTCGCTGAGCATCCAGGCCGCCGCCAACGCCCAGATCAGGGCAAAAGCGGCGCCGAGTGTCAGGCTCAGGCGCAAACGCAGGCTCATCACTTTTTCAATTCCTCTGCGCCATCGGCCGGCCCCAGGCGATAGCCCAGGCCGCGCACCGTCTCGACAATGCCATTGCCGAGTTTGCGCCGCAGGTGATGGATATGCACATTGAGAGCGTTGCTTTCCAGCTCATCGTTAAAACCATAAACGCTGTCTTTCAGTTGCTCGGTCGACAGCACGCGGCCCCGGTTATGCAACAAAGCCTGCAACAGCGACTGCTCACGACGGGAAAGGTCCACCGGCTGGCCGCCAAGCATGGTTTCGCGGCTGCTTGGGTCGTAGGTCAGACGACCGTGCTCGATCAGGTTGACGCTACGCCCCGCCACCCGTCGCAGCAGGGTGTGCAGGCGCGCGGCGAGTTCGCGCAGGTCGAAAGGCTTGAGCAAGTAATCGTCGGCACCGGCTTGCAAGCCGTCAACGCGGTCGGTGACTGAATCCCGGGCGGTGAGGATCAGCACCGGGATTTCCAGACCGCTGTGACGCAATTGCTGCAACAGCTTCAAACCGTCTTCATCGGGCAGACCGAGGTCGAGCACCATCACATCGAACTCGGCGACCTTGAGCATCGCCCGGGCAGACGATGCGGTGGCGACATGCTCTACCGTCAGGCCTTGAGCGGTGAGGCCGGCGACAATGCCGCTGGCGATCAACTCGTCGTCTTCGCAAACCAGTACGTGCATGGTGAGACCTGTTGAAAAAAAGGTGATTAGGCCGGGGGCCGATTAAGCGGACATTATGCCGCAAGCGCCATTGCCACAAGGCCACTGTGGTTAATCATCGGTTAATCGCCGCCTCCCATTGTGCACCTCACTTGCACAGGGATAAGGCTTACCCATGCGTCGACTGTTTTTGTTTTTTGTTCTCTTGATCTCGGGTGTGGCCCAGGCAGGGACCAAACCGTTCGAGACCAAACCTGAATTTTTGCCGGTGGAAAAAGCGTTCGTCTTCACGTCCGAGCGACTTGAGTCGGGCGAAACCCAGCTCTATTGGCAGATCGCCGACGGCTATTACCTGTATCAGAAACGCCTGAAATTCGATGGCTTGCCCGCTGAGCACCATCCCGCATTACCTGAAGGCGAAGCGCACAGCGATGAGTTCTTCGGCGAACAGCAGGTCTATCGTCAGGGTCTGGAACTGAAGATTCCGGCCGGTGCCGCCGGGCAAGTCAAAGTGGGCTTCCAGGGCTGTGCCGACGCCGGTTTGTGTTATCCGCCGCACACTCAGGTCGTGGATCTGGGCGGCACATCCGCTATCGCTGCAACAAACGAAGCACCGGACCAAGCCCTGGCCAGCGGCCTGCAACAACGGGCGCTGGGCTGGAGTTTGCTGGTGTTCTTCGGTCTGGGACTGTTGCTGGCCTTCACGCCTTGCTCGTTGCCGATGCTGCCGATTCTGGCCGGTTTGATCGTCGGCAGTGGCGCCACACCCAAGCGCGGTTTCGCCTTGGCCACCAGCTACGTCGTGAGCATGGCGCTGGTGTATGCGGTGATGGGCGTGCTGGCCGCAATGCTCGGGGCAAATTTGCAGGCGTTGTTGCAAAACCCTTGGTTGCTGGGCAGTTTCGCGACTGTATTTGTGTTGCTGGCGTTGCCGATGTTCGGCTTCTTCGAGTTGCAACTGCCGGTGGCCGTGCGTGATCGATTGGAAAATGTCTCGCGCAATCAACGCGGCGGCAGCCTGTTCGGTGCCGGTGTGTTGGGCGCTTTGTCCGGTTTGCTGGTGGGTCCGTGCATGACCGCCCCGCTGGCGGGCGCCTTGCTCTACATCGCGCAAAGCGGCAATGCGCTGCATGGCGGGCTGATTCTGTTCACCATGGGCATCGGTATCGGTGTACCGCTGCTGTTGTTGGTCACCGTCGGCAATCGCTTCCTGCCCAAACCCGGCGCGTGGATGAACCTGCTCAAGGGCGTATTTGGTTTCCTGTTCCTCGCCACCGCGTTGCTGATGCTGCGCCCCGTGCTGGACGAATCACTGTGGATTGGTCTGTGCGGTGCGTTGCTGTTGATTGCCGCGTACAGCGCCTGGAAGCAGTCGGAAGGTTTCGGTCGCGTCGCCCATGTGTTCGGCGCCAGCTCACTCTTGCTGGGTATGTGGGGCAGCCTGCTGATGATCGGCGCCGCCGGCGGCAGCGATGACTTGGTGAAGCCATTGCAGGTCTACAGCGCTGCAAATTCCAGCAGCGCCGTCAACCCGGTCGGCCACGACGCATTCACCACGATCAAGGATCCGGCAGCTCTGCAACGGGAGCTCGATGCGGCACAGGCTCAAGGCCAGTGGGTACTGCTGGACTACTACGCCGACTGGTGCGTGTCGTGCAAGGTCATGGAAAAACAGGTGTTCGGCAAAGCCCACGTACTGGAGGCCTTGAGCGAAGTGCGCTTGCTACGGCTGGACGTCACCGCCGACAATGCCGCCAGCCGCGAACTGCTCGGCCGTTATAAAGTGCCGGGGCCACCGAGCCTGCTGTGGATCGGCGCCGACGGCATCGAGCGTCGCAGCCAGCGCATCACCGGTGAGGTCGATGCCGGCACCTTTCTGCAACGCTGGACCACTACCCGAGACGCCCGTTAATGCTGACCTTTACCCTCGGCACTTTTGCCATCGCGCTTAATCACCTGCTGCTGATCAGTGCCCTGGCGCTGGCGACCTTCGTCGGCTGGCGGGTGGCCAAGCGCGGCGGCGAGAATCCGGAGTCGGTGCTGTTCAGCCTGTTCCTGCTGGGCTTGCTGGCTGCCCGGGTCGGTTTCGTGGCCGTTTACTGGGCCCATTATCGTGATGATCCGTGGCAGATTATCGACCTGCGCGACGGCGGTTTCCTCGCCTGGCCCGGTGTGATCGTGCTGCTGCTGGCCGCGTTGTATCGAGGCTGGCGTCGCCCGGGCTTGCGCCGGCCGTTGGGCTTTGGCGTGGCCAGTGGCCTGGCGTTCTGGTTGCTGGCGACCTTCTCCCTGACTATTTACGAACAAGGCACGCGCCTGCCGGAAATCACCCTGCGCAATGCCGCCGGTGAAACCGTGCAACTGGCGGACTACAAGGGCGGCCCGTTGGTGATCAATCTCTGGGCTACCTGGTGTCCGCCGTGCCGTCGGGAAATGCCGGTGCTGGAAAACGCCCAGCAACACCGCCCGGACCTGACGTTCCTGTTCGTCAATCAGGCTGAAAGCATGCAAAGCGTCAGTACGTTTCTGGAAACCCAGGGCCTGAGCCTGTCCAACGTGCTGTTCGACGGCAGTGGCCGATTGGGCCAGGCCGTCGGCTCCATGGCGTTGCCGACTACGCTGTTCTATAGCCCCGACGGTCGCCTGCTGGGCAGCCATCTGGGCGAGCTGTCGGAAGCCAGCCTGGCCCGCGCCCTGGAAAACTTCGACACCCCGAATCCTGCCGTACCGGCCACCTCTTCAAGGAAACTGCCATGCCCCGCCTCCGCCACCTGCTGACGTTGACCCTGGGCGCCGCCCTGCTGCATTTACCGTCAGTGCAGGCCGCCGAAGAATTGCCCGAAGCGATCAAGAAAATCGAAGCCAAGGGCGCGAAAATCGTCGGCCAATTCGACGCACCCGACGGCTTGCGCGGCTATGCAGCGCAGTACCAGAACCGGGGCATGGCGTTGTACCTGACACCGGATGGCAAGCACGTGCTGCTCGGCAATCTGTACGACGCCGACGGCAACGACCTGAGCAGCGCGCCGTTGCAGAAGCTGGTTTACGCGCCGCTGGCCAAGGAAATCTGGGGCAAGATGGAAGCCAGCAACTGGATCGGCGACGGGAAGAAAGATGCCCCGCGGATCGTGTACCTGTTCAGCGATCCGAACTGCCCTTATTGCAACATGTTCTGGGAACAGGCGCGGCCATGGGTCAACGCGGGCAAGGTGCAGTTGCGGCACATCATGGTCGGCATCATCCGCGAAGACAGTCCGGGGAAATCGGCTGCACTGCTGGCCGCCAAGGATCCGCAGAAAGCGCTGGAAGACCATGAGAAATCAGGCAAGGACAGCTCGCTAAAAGCCCTGAAAAACGTGCCCCCGGCGATTCAGGCGAAGCTGGCGGCCAACATGCAGTTGATGGAAGACCTGGAGCTGCAGGCCACCCCGGCAATTTTCTACATGGACGGCAAGGGCGAGCTGCAACAACAGCAAGGCGCGCCGTCGCCGGACAAGTTGGTGCAAATTCTCGGGCCTAAGTGACCCCACCGGCCCCATCGCGAGCAGGCTCGCTCCCACATTGGAATGCATTCCCATGTGGGAGCGAGCCTGCTCGCGATTGCGTCTATGTGACCAACTAATTTCTCTGCGCTAGAAACTCAAGCAGCGTCTCGGTGACAAACTGCGGATTCTCCAGATTGGAGATATGCCCCGCTTCCGGCACCAGCAAAAATGGGCAACCGATCAACCCGGCCATCTCCCTTGTCTCCGATGGCGGTCGCGGTTTGTCCTGATCACCGCACATCAGCAGCGTGGTGTCAGGATTCAACTCGCCCAGTCGCGGCAACAGATCATCGCGCCCAAACGTAATTCGCCCCATCGGCACGATGCTCTCACGCAGACGCTCTGGCGGCAGCGCGGCCAGTTTGGCGCGGAAGTCCTGATACAGCGCCGACTGCGGATCGATGCCCGGGCGGAAGAAGATCGGCACGACGATATCGAGTAACTGTGGCGCGATCACGCCGGTGTCTTCGATCTGTTTGAACAGCGAGAAATAGTATTGGCGAGTCGGTTCCGGCTCGACGCCGACGTAGGTGTCCATCAGCACCAGACCGTTGATGCGCTGCGGCGCCGACAGCGCCAGACGCACGCCCCACATGCCACCGACTGAAAGACCGACCAGCGTGACACGGTCGATGTCCAGGTGATCGAGCAACGCCAGTGCCTGGCGCGCAATGTCATCCAGCGAGTGCGTACCTTGGGGTAGCGGCCCGGATTCACCGTGGCCCCAGAGGTCCAGAGCAATTACCCGGTAATGCTGCGACAGAGCGGCGATCTGCGGCGCCCACATGGCCTGGTCCCACAGATAACTGCCGGCCAGCAGAACTGCAGGGCCGGTGCCTTGATCAATGTAGTGAAGGGGTTGTCCGTCTATTGTTGCGAAGGGCATCAGCTGTCTCCTCACCAAAAATGGAGCAGGCAGACTGGGCTGCGGTGGCTCTACAGTCAACCTTGTGGCGTTTGTGCCAGGGCTTGATCGTCCACGCACAGGTGGCCAATGCTCTGACCGCGAGGGCTGCCGGCCACGAACAGCGTCGTATTAGTTCAATTTCTCATTTGACAATAATTATCATTAATAATAATTTGTCGCTCGATGTGTTGGACGGCCCAGCCCCCGCTTGCCGTCCTGCCAACCTATTTGCAGCAAGGTGATTTCCAATGACGGAACAAGTGTCCACAAGCACGTGCGATTCACCGCTACTTCAGGCATTCGTCGACAATCGACTGATTCTGGTCACGATCGCAGCCCGCATTACCGGCTGCCGGTCGCGTGCAGAAGACGTGGTGCAGGATGCGTTCTTCCGGCTGCAATCAGCGCCGCAGATCACGTCCTCGTTCAAGGCTCAGCTCAGCTACCTGTTTCAGATCGTGCGCAATCTGGCGATCGATCACTACCGCAAACAGGCGCTGGAGCAGAAGTACTCGGGCCCTGAAGAGGAAGGCCTGAACGTGGTGATTCAAGGTGCTTCGCCGGAAACCTCGCACATCAACTTCTCGACGCTGCAACACATCGCCGACGCGCTGACCGAGCTGCCCAGCCGCACCCGCTACGCTTTCGAGATGTATCGCCTGCACGGCGTGCCGCAAAAGGACATCGCCAAGGAGCTTGGCGTCTCGCCGACCCTGGTGAACTTCATGATTCGCGATGCGCTGGTTCATTGCCGCAAGGTGTCGGGGAGTCGTGTGGATGCTTTTGCTCGTCGTTAATATCTGAAATTTGCGTTGCGGTGATTTTCCTCACCCTCGAATCAGGGCTTACCCACCGGTACCAGGGCAATTTTGTAGGGATCGAAAATCTTCAGCATTTGGCCGTTATCCCTCAACCCCTGCAGCAATTTGGCAAACGTCTCGCCGCTGATCGGTGCCATCGGGCGGAGGATGGCGTAGTGGTGATAGACCTGATCGATGCGTTGCGACACCAGCAACTGCTCGCCGACTTTCTCGTTACGCAGCAGATAATCGCTCAGATAGGAGCGAGTCACCAAGGCAATATCCGCTCGTCCACGCAGCACCATCAGCAAGTTGCTGTCGTGGGAATAGGTCAGCGTGGCGTTGTAGGAGTCGGCCAGATACTTGGGATCGGCATTGAAATTGGCAAACTCGTAGTGATAGCCGCTGTACAGCGCCAAGCGCTTGCCCGCCAGGTCCTTGAAGTAATTCTCGTCGCGATCGGGTTTCTTCTGCGCGACAAAGATTTCTGCATCTTCCAGGCCCATGTCGACGTCGGTATGCGGAATATCCTTCCAGCCCCAGTCCGGGTTCTCGAAAATCGCCATATCGACCCGGCCTTCCTTGAAGTCGTTGAAACGTCGAGGAATGGAGGTGGGCACCAATACAAACTGATAATCGGTTTGCAACTGATTCAGCGCTTCCACCAGTTGCGGCAACAGACCGGTGTCGGCACCGGACTCCGGGCGCACGGTATAGGGTGGAAAATGCGCGGCACCGACCCGCACCTGTTGTGCAGCCTGAGACGGCAACACGAAGCACACCGCAAGCGTCGCCAGCAAAAGCCGCGAAGCCGTCCGAATTGGCGAAGACATCAAAACAATCCACTCCCCAAAAAAATACGCTTCAATGCATTCAAGCTAGGCGGTTTCCGCGACTTAGCCAGTTTCCTTTGACCTGAACAAACTATTGCTTCTCTTCCAGCACCAGAATCAACGCCTCATCGGCCAATTGATCGAGGCTCATGCTGCCGCCTGCGCGAAACCAGGTGGTGGTCCAGGACAATGCACCGGTCAGAAAACGGCGGGTGATGAACACATCCCCGCGGATAAAACCGGCCTCTTTGGCCTCACCCAGCACCTGAAGCCAGAGTTCTTCATAAATGTCGCGCAGCGCCAACACCTGCGCCTGCCCGTCTGCGGACAGCGAACGCCATTCATACACCAACACCGCCATGGCCTCGCCGCTGCCGCCCATGATCGACTGCAATTCACAACGAATCAGCGCCAGTACCCGCTCGCGCACGCTGCCGGCTTCGGCCAGGGCTGCACGCATCAACGCAGTGTTATAGCGAATGGTTTCTTCCATCACCGCCCGCAGGATCTCGTCCTTGCTCTTGAAGTGATGAAAAATGCTGCCGGACTGAATCCCCACGGCGCCGGCCAGATCGCGCACGGTGGTGCGTTCGTAACCTTTGTTGCGGAACAGGTGAGCCGCCACTTGCAGCAGTTTGCCGCGGGCGCTGTCCGGGTCGGTCAATTGGCCGCTGTCGACCAATTCGCGCATCACCCTCAGGGCTTTTTGCTCGTCCACCCGTTCTCTCCTACAGTCGATCAATCAAGTACGCCGCTCGCCGCTAAACCTGCGGGGTTGCGCGGGCAATTTAAGCTGGCCGGCGCGACCAAGCAAGCGCTCGGGCAGAAGATATTTATGCCGTTTACAAACCAAGCGCTTGCTTGGTAGTCTCGATGCACTTCTATCGCAGGTGAGTATGGAGTTGACTGTGCCCAAAACAATCCGCATCGGTTGCGCCAGCGCCTTTTGGGGCGACACCTCGACCGCCGCCGCGCAATTGGTAGAAGGTGGGCGTCTGGATTATCTGGTCTTCGATTATCTGGCCGAGGTTACGATGTCGATCATGGCCGGTGCGCGGATGAAAGACCCTCTGGCCGGTTACGCCAGCGACTTCATCGAAGTCCTCAGCCCGCTGTTGGCTCAACTGGCCGAACAGAAAATCCGCGTCATCAGCAACGCCGGCGGGGTCAATCCGCAAGCCTGCGCCGCCGCCCTCCAAGCGGCCTGCGACAAGGCCGGAGTGGCGCTGAAAATCGCCGTGCTGCTGGGCGATGACTTGCAGCCGCAACTCAAACAGCTGAGCCGCCGCGGTATCCATGAAATGTTCAGCGGCGCCCCTCTGCCGCCGATGTGTGTCTCGACCAACGCCTACCTCGGCGCACCGGGCATCGTCGAAGCCCTGCGGCTGGGCGCCGACATCGTCATCACCGGACGCGTGGTCGACAGCGCCGTGGTCAGCGCCGCGCTGGTGCATGAATTCGGCTGGTCCTGGCACGACTACGACAAACTCGCCCAGGCCGCATTGGCCGGGCACCTGATCGAATGCGGCGCCCAGTGCACCGGCGGCAACTTTACCGATTGGCGCGAGGTGCCCGACTACGAACACATCGGCTTCCCCATCGTCGAAGTCAACGCCGACAGCCAGTTCATCGTCAGCAAACCCGAAGGCTCCGGCGGACTGGTCACACCCCTGACGGTCGGCGAGCAGATGCTGTATGAAATCGGTAACCCGCAGGCGTATCTGCTGCCGGACGTGGTCTGCGATTTCACTGAAGTCAAACTCGTGCAACAAGGCAAAAACGCGGTCCAGGTGCACGGCGCAAAAGGCTTGCCACCGACCGATCAGTACAAGGTCAGCGCGACGTACCCGGACGGTTTCCGCTGCACCGCCAGTTGCCTGATCGCCGGGATCGATGCGGTCGACAAGGCGCGTCGAGTCAGCGAAGCCATCATCAACAAGACCTCGGAAATCTTCAGTCAGCGCGGTTGGCCACCCTACAGCGAAGTGAACATCGAACTGCTCGGCAGCGAGGCCACTTACGGCCCCCACGGTCAGCGTCAGGACAGCCGTGAAGTGGTGATCAAACTCGCGGTGCGCCATCCGGGGAAACAGGCGTTGATTGTGTTCTCCCGGGAGATCGCCCAGGCCGCCACCGGCATGGCGCCAGGGCTGACCGGGATTGTCGGTGGACGGCCGACGGTGTATCCGCTGATCCGGCTGTTCTCGTTCCTTATCGACAAAACCGCCTGCACGCTGGACATTGATATCAAGGGCCAGCGCCACCCCTGCGCCTTGCCCGCCGTTGATGTGCTCGACACCGCCGACCTGCCCGTGGCGTGCGCCCCACCGAAACCCTCTGGCCGGGCCGATGCCAGCGTGGCCCTGGTCAAACTCGCCGTGGCGCGCTCCGGTGACAAGGGTAACCACAGCAACATCGGCGTCATGGCCCGCGAGCCGGAGTACCTGCCGTGGATTGCCGAAGCCTTGACGCCGGCAGTGATCGTCGACTGGATGAGTCATGTCCTCGACCCGATCCACGGACGTGTCGAACGCTGGTACCTGCCGGGCACCCACAGCCTTAATTTTCTGCTGGAAAACGCCCTGGGAGGCGGTGGCGTGGCCAGCCTGCGGATCGATCCGCAAGGCAAAGCCTTCGCCCAGCAACTGCTGGAAATCCAGATCCCGGTGCCTCAGCGCATCGCCGACCAGGTCAACTAGAGGACTGTCGCCATGGCTTACGATTCGATTTTCAAAGCCGGTTTGTTTGCAGGCCAAAACATCATCGTCACCGGTGGCGGCAGCGGCATCGGCCGTTGCACCGCTCACGAACTGGCGGCCCTCGGCGCCCATGTGCTGCTGCTCGGGCGCAAGGCTGACAAGCTGAAAAACGTCACGGCCGAGATTACCGAAGATGGCGGCAAGGCTGACTGGATGGTCTGCGATATTCGTGAGGAAGAAACAGTCAAGCATATGATCAGCGAGTTGATCCGCAAGCACGGACCGATTCACGGCCTGGTCAACAATGCCGGCGGGCAGTACCCGTCGCCGCTGGCGTCGATCAATCAAAAAGGCTTCGATACGGTGTTGCGCACCAACCTGATGGGCGGCTTCCTGATGGCCCGGGAAGTGTTCAACCAGTCCATGAGCAAACATGGCGGCGCCATCGTCAACATGCTCGCCGACATGTGGGGCGGCATGCCCGGCATGGGCCACTCGGGCGCGGCGCGTTCAGGCATGGACAACCTCACCAAGACTGCCGCGTTCGAATGGGGTTATGCCGGGGTGCGGGTCAACGCCGTGGCGCCGGGCTGGATCGCGTCCAGTGGCATGGACACCTACGAAGGCGCGTTCAAAGCGGTGATCCCGACCTTGCG
Source organism: Pseudomonas sp. BF-B-26 (assembly GCF_019956495.1). NCBI lineage: Bacteria > Pseudomonadati > Pseudomonadota > Gammaproteobacteria > Pseudomonadales > Pseudomonadaceae > Pseudomonas > Pseudomonas sp. BF-B-26. Next base: position 28,642 of record NZ_JAHBDP010000061.1, read on the forward strand.
CGAGCACGTTCCATTGAAACGCATCGGCACCGAATCGGAAGTCAGCGCGGCGATCGTTTTCCTGCTCAGCCCGGCCGCGGCGTTTATCAGCGGCAGCACCTTGCGCATCGACGGCGCCGCCAGCCTGGGCGGGCGCGCCTGGCCGATACACAAGGCGCAGATCAGCGAGTCGTATAACGGTTTCCACCGTGCCTACCTGCCTGACGTGCTCAAGGACAAGGAATAATTCATGCCGGTGATTCAGTCGCAAGTGGACCCGTTCAGCGAACAGTTCGCCCGCAATCGCGCGGCGATGCTGGTCGGCATCGAGCACGTCCGCCAGCTCGAACAGAACTTGCTGAACAAGGCGGCCGAAGCCAAACCCAGGTTCGACAAACGCGGCCAATTATTGCCCCGCGAACGCCTCAATCTGCTGCTGGACCCTGGCGCACCGTTCCTCGAACTGGCGAGCCTGGCGGGCTACAAGCTGCATGACGACAAGGACGGCAGTTCGGCTGGCGGCGGGTTGATCGCCGGGATCGGCTACGTGTCCGGCGTGCGCGTGTTGGTGGTGGCAAACAACAGCGCAATCAAGGGCGGGACCATTTCCCCCAGCGGTTTGAAAAAATCCCTGCGCCTGCAACAGATCGCCATGGAGAACAAACTGCCGGTCATTACCCTGGCCGAAAGCGGTGGCGCCAACCTCAATTACGCGGCGGAGATTTTCGTCGAAGGCGCCCGCAGCTTTGCCAATCAAGCGCGGATGTCGGCCATGGGCCTGCCGCAAATCACCGTGGTCCATGGCTCGGCCACGGCGGGTGGCGCCTATCAGCCAGGGTTGTCGGATTATGTGGTGGTGGTGCGTGGCAAGGCCAAGCTGTTTCTGGCCGGCCCGCCGCTGCTCAAGGCTGCCACCGGCGAAGTCGCCACCGATGAAGCACTGGGGGGCGCCGAGATGCATGCGCAAATCGCCGGCACCGCGGAATACCTGGCCGAGAACGATGCCGATGGTGTGCGCTTGGTGCGCGAGATTGTCGGCCTGCTGCGGTGGAACGATCAGCTGCAATGGCTACCCGAACGTCACTGGGAAGAACCGCTCTACCCCATCGATGAGTTGCTCGGGCTGATTCCCGACGATGCGAAAAAACCTTACGACGTGCGCGAAATCATCGCGCGGATAGCCGACGGCTCGAACTTTCTCGAATTCAAGGGCGAGTTCGATCAGCAAACCGTCTGCGGCCATTTGCAGATTCAAGGCCGCTCCTGCGGGTTCATTGGCAACAATGGGCCGATCACGCCCAAGGGTGCGAGCAAGGCCGCGCAGTTCATTCAGCTCTGCGACCAGAGCAGGACCCCGTTGTTGTTCTTCCACAACACCACCGGGTTCATGGTCGGCACCGAGTCGGAGCAGCAAGGCGTGATCAAACACGGCGCGAAAATGATTCAAGCGGTGGCCAACGCCCGGGTGCCTAAACTGACCATCGTCGTCGGTGGTTCCTACGGCGCCGGCAACTACGCGATGTGCGGCCGCGGCCTCGACCCACGCTTCATCTTCGCCTGGCCCAACAGCCGCACAGCGGTGATGGGCGGCGCCCAGGCCGGCAAAGTGCTGAGGATCGTCACCGAGGCCAAGCAGGCCAAGGACGGTCTGGTGCCCGACCCGAAAATGCTCGACATGCTGGAACAGGTCACCGCGCAGAAACTCGACAGCCAGTCCACCGCACTGTACGGCAGCGCCAGCCTGTGGGACGACGGGTTGATCGATCCTCGCGATACTCGGACCTTGCTCGGGTACTTGCTGGATATCTGTCATGAGGCTGAAGTGCGGCCGCTGCAATCCAACAGTTTTGGTGTAGCCCGCTTTTGATTAGATCGTTCCCACGCTCTGCGTGGGAATGCAGCCAGGGACGCTCCGCGTCCCAAGAGCGGACGCAGAGCGTCCATTGAGGCATTCCCACGCAGAGCGTGGGAACGATCGGGAAGACACGGCAACGATCCGTTATTCAGGAGAACAATAAGAATGATCTTCACCCAGGAACACGAAGCACTGCGCCGCACTGTCCGCCAATTCGTCGATCACGAGATCAATCCTCACGTCGAGGCATGGGAAAAGGCCGGGCGCTTTCCGATCCACGAGGTCTTCCGCAAGGCCGGCGACCTCGGCCTGCTGGGGATTTCCAAACCGGAAAAGTTTGGCGGCATGGGGCTCGATTACAGCTATTCGATTGTCGCGGCTGAAGAGTTCGGCACCATCCACTGCGGCGGCATTCCGATGTCCATCGGCGTGCAGACCGACATGTGCACCCCGGCCCTCGCCCGCTTCGGCTCCGATGAACTGCGTGAAGAGTTCCTGCGGCCGGCGATCACTGGCGAGCAGGTCGGCTGCATCGGTGTTTCCGAAGTCGGCGCCGGTTCCGACGTGGCCGGTTTGAAAACCACCGCCCGTAAAGACGGCGACGACTATGTGATCAACGGCAGCAAGATGTGGATTACCAACTCGCCGAGCGCGGACTTCATCTGCCTGCTGGCCAACACCTCAGACGACAAACCGCACATCAACAAGTCGCTGATCATGGTGCCGATGAACACCCCCGGCATCAGCCTCAGTTCGCACCTGGACAAGCTCGGCATGCGCAGTTCGGAAACCGCTCAGGTGTTTTTCGACAACGTGCGCGTGCCGCAACGCAACCGCATCGGCCATGAAGGCGCGGGGTTCATGATGCAGATGCTGCAGTTCCAGGAGGAACGGCTGTTCGGCGCGGCAAACATGATCAAGGGCCTGGAGTACTGCGTCGACAGCACCATCGAGTACTGCAAGGAACGTAAAACCTTCGGCAGTGCGCTGATCGACAATCAGGTCATCCATTTCCGCCTGGCCGAACTGCAAACCGAAATCGAATGCCTGCGGGCATTGGTCTATCAGGCCACCGAGCAGTACATCAAAGGCCAGGACGTTACCCGTCTGGCGTCGATGGCCAAACTCAAGGCCGGGCGTCTGGGCCGGGAAGTCAGCGACAGCTGCCTGCAATATTGGGGCGGCATGGGCTTCATGTGGGATAACCCGGTGGCCCGCGCTTACCGTGACGTGCGGCTGGTGTCAATCGGCGGCGGTGCCGACGAAATCATGCTGGGGATCATCTGCAAACTGATGGGCATCCTGCCGGGGAAAAACAAATGAGCGCCCTGCCGGTTTGCCAAACCTTGTTGCTGGAGTCGCACAACGGCGTCCTGCACATCACCCTCAACCGCCCCGAAAGCCGCAATGCCATGAGCCTGTTGATGGTCGCGGAACTGCGTGCCGTGCTGTTGGCCGTGCGCGATGACCGTGAGATTCGGGCCTTGGTGATCGGTGGCGCGGGCGGGCATTTTTGCGCCGGTGGCGACATCAAGGACATGGCCAACGCACGCGCTCAAGGCCCGAGTGCCTATCGCGATTTGAATCGCGCGTTCGGTGCGCTGCTGCAAGAGGTGCAACACGCGCCGCAAGTGGTGATCACGGTGCTGCAAGGCGCGGTGCTCGGCGGTGGTTTGGGTCTGGTCTGCGTCAGCGACGTCGCCTTGGCCGATCACCAGGCGCAATTTGGTCTGCCGGAAACCAGCCTCGGTCTGCTACCCGCGCAAATCGCGCCGTTCGTAGTACAGCGCATCGGCCTGACCCAGACTCGCCGACTGGCGCTGACCGCGGCACGTTTCGATGGCACACACGCACGGCGCATGGGCTTGGTGCATTTTGTCGAGCATGACGCGCAAGCGTTGGCCGAGCGTCTCGATGAAATTCTGGCCCATGTGTTGTGCTGTGCGCCGGAGGCCAATGCGACGACCAAAAAGCTGTTGCTCGCGAGTGCCGGACAGCCATCGAATGCGTTGCTGGATGAAGCGGCCGACTGGTTCAGCGAGGCGGTGACCGGGGCTGAAGGTATTGAGGGGACCATGGCCTTCGTGCAAAAGCGTAAGCCGGGCTGGGCGCCTTAAGAGCATCGTCGGAACGCCGCCCGGAGCAAGCCCGCTCCCACAGGGAAATGCATTTCAAATGTGGGAGCGGGCTTGCTCGCGAAGAGGCCATCACATCCACCGCAAACCCCAATGGAATACCCCATGCCCGGACTCAGAAAAATCCTGATCGCCAACCGCGGTGAAATCGCCTGCCGCATCCAGCGCACCGCCCAGGCCCTGGGCTATCGCACGGTCGCGGTGTTCAGCGATGCCGACGCCGATGCCCTGCACGTGCAACTGGCCGACGAAGCCGTGAACATCGGCCCGGCCCCGGTGCAGCAGTCCTATCTGAATATCCCGGCCATTCTCGACGCCGCCCGGCGCACGGGCGCTGACGCCATCCATCCAGGCTACGGCTTCCTCTCGGAAAACGCCGGGTTCGCCCGCGCCTGCCAGGATGCCGGCATCACCTTCATCGGCCCCAGTCCCGACGCCATCGAACTGATGGGTAGCAAACGCCTGTCGAAACTCGCCATGCTCGAGGCCGGTGTGCCGTGCATCAAGGGTTATCAGGGCGAAGAACAGGACGACGCCACCCTGAGCCGCGAAGCCGCACGCATCGGCTATCCGCTGATGATCAAGGCCAGTGCCGGCGGTGGCGGACGTGGCATGCGCCTGGTGCACAAGGCCAATGATTTGCTCGAACAACTGCGCACCGCCCGCTCCGAAGCGCTGCATGGGTTTGGCAGTGAGGAACTGATTCTCGAGCAAGCGCTGATCGACCCGCGTCACGTCGAAGTTCAACTGTTCGGCGACCAGCACGGTAACCTGATCTACCTTGGCGAGCGCGACTGCTCGATCCAGCGTCGCCATCAAAAAGTCATCGAAGAAGCGCCCTGCCCGGTGATGACCGCCGAGTTGCGTCAGGCCATGGGCGAAGCGGCGCTCAAGGCAGGTCGCGCAGTGAATTACGTCGGCGCTGGCACCGTCGAGTTCCTGCTGGATGCGCGCGGGCAGTTTTACTTTCTGGAGATGAACACCCGACTCCAGGTGGAGCACCCGGTGACCGAATTGATCACCGGCCTCGATCTGGTGGCCTGGCAGTTGCACGTCGCCGAAGGACTGCCGCTGCCCTTGCGACAGGAGCAGGTCCAGCTCAGCGGCCATGCCATGGAAGTCCGTTTGTACGCCGAAGATCCAGCACACGGTTTTCTGCCACAGACCGGTCGCATCACCGCTTGGGAGCCAGCGTTGCAGAGCGGCGTGCGGATCGATCATGGCTTGATTGAAGGCCAGACAGTCAGCCCGTTTTATGACCCGATGCTGGGCAAGATCATCGCCCACGGCGCCACCCGCGAAGAAGCCCGGCGCAAATTACTGCGGGCGGTGCAGGACAGCGTGCTGCTCGGCGTGCAGAGCAATCAGCGCTTGCTTGCCGGCCTGCTCGAACACCCGCAGTTCATCAGTGGCGAATTCAGTACCGGGTTCATCCAGACTCACTTTGCCGAGCATCCTTACCTGCATGCGCATGTGCCGAGCGCCGAAGAACTGGCCATCGCTGCTGCATTGTTCTATCAGGCCTCGGCGCAGGCTCATCACGCGCCACCGGCCGGTTGGCGCAACAATGCCAGCGTGCCGTTGCTCTATCGAATCGGCCTTGAGGATCAGGATTGGCCGGTGGAATTGAACGCTGTGCCGGGTGAACCGTATCGGCTTCAAGTCGCCACAACGCCTTTTGAATTAAAGATCATCCAGTGCGACGGACGCTGGGCCAGCCTGGACATCAACGGTATCCGGCAACGCCATGCCTACCGTCTTGAGGCCGGGCAACTCTGGCTGTTCACCCGCCCCGGCAGTGTGCGACTGGTGGACCGGACGCAGGCCTTGGTCAGCAGCCAGGCCAGCGTCAGCTCCGGCACCCTCAAGGCCCCGATGGATGGGGCGATCGTCGACGTGCTGGTGGCTGAGGGCAGCCCGGTCAGTAAAGGCCAGTTATTGGTAGTGCTGGAGGCCATGAAAATGGAGCATCCGCTCAAGTCGGGCATCGACGGCGTGCTCAAACGCTTGCAGGTCAGGGTCGGTGACCAGGTGAAAAATCGTCAGATTTTGTTGGAGGTCGAATAAGCCGCTAGGCGGATCCGCCGGGTTTGGCTACGCTCAAGCCCTATCAGGACGCGGATACCAGGAACCCTGCGATGCCTCACTGGCTGGTCATTGATCTGGAAGCCACCACCGATGAGGGTGGTTGGCCAGTAACAGAAATGGAAATCATCGAAATCGGCGCCACCCTGGTGGACCGAAAAGGCCGAGAACTGGATAGTTTTCAGTGTTTCGTGCGCCCGACACGTCGGCCTTTGCTGACGCCGTTTTGCCGGCAACTGACCCACATCACCCAGGCCAATATCGACGCCGCGCAGCCTCTGAGCGAGGTTTGGGCGTCGTTCGAACACTGGCTCGGCCAGCATCACTCGCGCCTCGAAGGCTGGGTCAGTTGGGGCGATTACGATCGCAAACAGTTGGTTCAGGAGTGGGAGCGCCTGCAACTCGACAGCGCCCTGAGCCGGGTGCCGCACATGAACCTCAAACAGCGCTTTGCCAAGGCTCGTCGGCTGGAGCGCCCGCTGGGACTTAACGGTGCGCTGCAACTGGCGGGCATGCAGTTCAATGGCCAACAACATCGGGCGCTGGAAGATGCGCGCAATACCGCACGCTTATTGCCGCTGGTTCTTCCGTCTTAGAGAGGTGACGCCGGCATGGGCCTTGTGCATACTGGCCGGCCCTTTTCAGCCCTTTTCGAGGAATCGCCCATGTTTAAAGTCAACGAGTACTTCGACGGCACCGTCAAGTCGATCGCCTTTGGCACCGCTGAAGGTCCTGCGACCATCGGCGTCATGGCACCGGGCGAATACGAATTCGGCACCAGCCAGCGTGAAATCATGCACGTGGTGTCCGGCGCCCTGACCGTCAAACTGCCGGACAGCAGCGACTGGGAAACCTTCGCCGCTGGCAGCCAGTTCAACGTGCCCGCCAACAGCAAGTTCCAACTGAAAGTGGCCGTCGACACCGCTTACCTGTGCGAATACCGCGGCTAAAACCCTGGGTTTCACAGCGACAAAAAAAATGCCCGCGTCCTTGGACTTGGGCATTTTTTTATTCAGCTTGTCTTATTCCAGAACTGTCACCGGCATACCGACTTCAAGTTGGCCATTGCTGTCGTTGACCAGGTTCTGTCCGAACATCGCGCCGTCGGCTTCGGCACGGTATTTCTGCAACGTCGCCAGCGGTTCACGATCTTCGCTGCGCTCGCCGGTTTGCGGATCGATGGTGGTCAGAATGCAGCGTGAACACGACTTGACCACGCGGAACTCGACGTCGCCGATGCGAATGCGCTTCCAGCGATCTTCGGCATGCGCCTCACTGCCCTCGATTACCAGGTTGGGCCGAAAGCGCAGCATTTCCAGCGGGCGGCCGACTTTTTGCGACAAGTCCTCCAGTGAGGCCTGTCCGATCAGCAACAGCGGAAAGCCATCGGCGAAGGCCACCTGATCATCGTCCTTGCCGTAGCCGGCCTGGGTGGTCCGTGCGCGATCAAGAGGGACTTGTACCAGGCGAGTCGGTTTGCCAATGAATTCACTGACCCAGGCACCTGCATCGTCACCGGCATCCGGTACACGCAACGTATCGCGCCAAATGGTTACGCCACGCAGTTGCGCTTCGCTGGCAGGCAAGGCGATATCGATCGGAGAGCGGCCCGGCGCGCTGAGGGTCAAGCCACCATCGGCATTCCACAACGCCGACAACTGACTCATCTGCGCCACTGCACGTTGAGTCAGAAAGCGCCCGCTGGCCTCGTCCACCAGCATCCAGCGTCGATCACCGTCCAGGCCCAGCTTGTCGAGGCTGACCTGCTGCAGGATCTCGCCCTTGCCGGATTTCAACGGATAACGATACAGCGCGCTCAGACGCAACATGGCCAGCTCCCTGGTGGATAAAAACGCCACCCTATACGAGCTTGATCGCCGAATCAAAGGCCAAAAACTGTGGGAGCGGGCTTGCTCGCGAAGGGGCCATAACATTCAACATCTTCGTTGACTGTTACACCGCCTTCGTCGGAACGCCGCCCGGACCAAGCCCGCTCCCACATGGACCGTGTTTTGGTCAGGCAGGCACTTCGTCGAGCATCAGACGCTGGCGCACCACATCGACGAGTTTGTCCGGCTGGAATTTGGAGAGGAAGTTGTCGCAGCCGACCTTCTTCACCATCGAGTCGTTGAAGCTGCCGGACAATGAGGTATGCAGAACCACATAAAGGCCACGCAGGCGCGGGTCGTTGCGGATTTCCGTGGTCAGGCGATAACCGTCCATTTCCGGCATTTCCGCGTCGGTGAAGACCATCAGCAGTTTGTCGGTCATGTTCACACCGGTATCGGCCCAGGCCTTGAGCATGTTCAGAGCCTTCAGGCCATCGCTGGCGATGTGCATCTTCACGCCCAATTGACCCAGGGTGTCGCGCAATTGCGACAGGGCCACGTTCGAGTCGTCCACCAGCAGCACTTCACGGCCACGGGCACGTTCCAGAACCGGATCGTCGAGTTTGTCGCGCGATACCTTGGCGTTGTACGGGACGATTTCCGCGAGGACTTTTTCGACGTCGATGATTTCCACCAACTGATCGTCGACCTTGCTGATAGCGGTCAAATAATGCTGACGGCCGGCGCTGGCCGGCGGCGGCAGAATGGCTTCCCAGTTCATGTTGACGATACGGTCCACACCACCGACCAGGAACGCCTGCACTGAACGGTTGTACTCGGTAACGATGATCGTACTGGTCGGGCTTGGCACCAGCGGACGCATACCGATGGCCTGGGACAGGTCGATCACTGGCAGGGTCTGGCCACGCAGATTAACCACGCCGCAGACAAACGGATGACGCTGGGGCATCAGGGTCAGTTTCGGCAGCTGCAGCACTTCCTGCACTTTGAAGACGTTGATCGCGAACAATTGACGTCCGGCCAGCCGGAACATGAGAATTTCCAGGCGATTCTCACCCACCAGTTGCGTGCGTTGGTCTACCGTGTCGAGAATGCCGGCCATCAATGACTCCTGGGCTTGTTCTGATGAATTCACTAAAGGGGGTTATCGGCTGTTTTTGCTAGACCTTGACCCCCGTGTAAAATGCCACGACCAAACATTGATATCACATTAACATCATGCTTTACTGGCCAGGCAATTTCATCTGCCCCACTGCCTGCCGCGAGACCTCGTTTCGTTCGGTTGGTTCCCCTGTGTAAGGGATTCCCCTAGTAACAATCAGGCCCAACCTGATATTCGCAATATCCAATAGCCATTAATGTGACGCCATTCTCATTGCATGAATGGAGTCAGGCTTTTGTGTGCGATCGCAGGTAAGTGGCCATCCACCCTATCGAGTTCCCCAGCCTGCAGCCAGACAGGCTGGCGCGCGATCTCACGACGGCATGGTAATACGGGGACGCTGATCGTCCCCGTCGACACACACGACATTCCCGCATTTGACATGACGTTGTGGAGATAAACATGCCGAACGATCGTAAAGAATGGGCTCACCGGCTCCCTGAGTTTCTCGTCGAAGCTGAGACACTGCTGGTTAAAACCGAGGAATGCCTGAGTCATTTGCAACTGATCAGTAATGACAAGGACGCCATCGACTGCATGCTGAGCACCCTGCTCAAATTGGCCAACAAGGCTGATGCCCTCGCTCTGGCAGCCGTTTCGGAGTTTTCGCTGCACATTCATGGTTTGCTGAGCCATGCCCAGAATCACATGGATTTACACGACCAGGCCCTGAGTGCGCTGAAAGACTGCCTGACGTTGATCGCCTGGCAACTCGAGCTAATCGATCAGAAGACCGGCCAACTCAGCCTTGATGACAGCGAACAGACCTCCCTGATCGAAGCCTTCGCCTTTCAGGTCGGACACAGTCAGTTTCAGCCCCCCGCTAATTCCAAGCCGTTCACACTCGTTTCCTTTGCAGGTCGGCAAGCCTGAATTATCGGGCCCTATGCCGTGTTGTGAATTTTTATTGCCATGACTGCCCTTCCAACTTTGGCGGGATCATGTCGCATTTGAATATTCCCTACCTGCTTACGACAACTCGAAACAAATAAACCACTCTTGCCAGCCAACTTTTTCCATTATGGAACTGCTGTCCATAAATGCTTGTTTCCTGACTCTGCGGACATATATACCAAACGCGACCAACGGTATCTTAAGTGGTATTATGCCGCCCATTAGTTGACGTCAATTAATGGCAGAGTGACTCCAGACAGAGACCCGTCATCCACGATGCCCGGTCTTCCCGCAGCGAACATCCATTGGCTCCATCCGCTATGTACGCCAGCCTCAAGTCGATCACCCTAAGGCTACCCACCCCAAAAAACGCGCGCCTGGTCACGCTTGTGTTGTGTACCTGTTCGGCGCTTGGCTGCCTGCTGATTTATAGCCTGTCCACTCGCCTGCCGCTGAGTCTGCTGGTACTCAATATCGCCGCATTGGCCTGCGTCTGGGTACAGCATTGTCTTTCGCGCAAGTCGATAAAGTTTCAACCCCAGGAGTTGGCTGACCGGCTGTTGGAGGTTCAGGAAAACGAACGTCACAGGCTCAGTCGGGAACTGCATGACGACATCGGCCAATTGCTGACCGCGGCAAAACTTCAAAGCGACTGGCTCAAACGCCGAATGCCCGAAGAACTTCAGGGCCAGTGTTCGGTGCTCTGCGACACGCTGGAAGAAACCCTGGCCAAAGTGCGAGACGTATCGGCCATTCTCAATCCGAGGCAGCTGACCAGTCTCGGGCTGGAAGCCAGTCTGCGGGCGCATTTACTCAAGACGCTGGCCAACACGCCGGTGCACTGGAGCCTGGAATGCCATCAGCGTTTGGCCGGCATACCGGAGGAAATGACGCTGGCCGCCTTTCGAATCACCCAGGAAGCGGTGACCAATATATTGCGCCATGCCGAAGCGAAAAACCTGTTGGTCCGCCTGCAACGTCTGCCTCAGGGCCTGACACTGTTGATCAGTGACGATGGCCTGGGATTCGCACCCGCGACCGATCCAGGTCGTGAGGGGCAACGTGGAATGGCAGGGATGTCGGAACGGATCAATCAGCTGGGAGGCACACTGAGCGTGACCAGCGAGCCGGGCAAAGGCACTCAAATCGAAGCCCTCTTTCCCTGGGCGCCTCGTGCGCTCGAACGGGCCAGTACGAATAAGGTTATGCGTTGACTTGTAACTTACTTCTGGTGGATGACCACTCGCTTATCAGGGCAGGCGTGCGCGCTCTGGTGCTGGATATTCCCGGCTACGCGGTAATCGGTGAGGCCAATGACGGCTCGCAGTTGCTCGAGATGGTCGAGCAGTTGTCCCCCGACATTATCCTGCTGGATATTTCCATGAAGGAAACCAGTGGCCTTGACGCATTGCAGCGACTCAAGCGAGTACGCCCGCAGAGCAAGGTGCTGATCCTGTCGATGCACACCGATCCCGCAATCATCATGCAGGCACTGGAATCCGGTGCACATGGCTACCTGCTCAAGGACACCACGGCTAACGAGCTCGAACATGCCCTGGATGCCTTGCGGAACAACGAACGCTACCTGAGCCCGGCCATCGCCCACACCGTCATCAACCAGGCGCTGACTCGAACTCAGAAAAACCAGCCGGAACCTGCCGACTCGCACAACCTGACGGCGCGTCAGCTGGAAATCCTTCGGCTGATCGTTCGCGGAAAATCCACCCGGGAAATTGCCAATGGCCTGGGCCTCAGCATCAAGACCGTTGAAACCCACCGCTCGCAGATCATGAAGCGTTTGCAGATCTACGATGTGGCGGGACTGGTGCTGTTCGCCGTGCGCGAGCAGATCATCAGCCTGGATGATTGATCAATTGCGATGACCCCAGCAGCGGCGAGTTTTCAGGTAAATGCACGCGCAGTGCCGCTGGACGCGTCGAGAAACGCAAGTTGTCACCTTCCAGAGGTTCGCCATCGAGGTTGATGTAGAGGCCTTCCGAGACCTTGATTTCCACCCATGGCAACCGGACTCGCACAAACATGTTGTCGATGCCGAAGCCATCGGCGAGCAGGGTTTTCAAAGTGCCGACGACTTCTTGCGGCGCAGGCAGAATACTGATGTCCAGCAGACCGTCGTCGGCCAGCGCTTCCGGACACAACACATGCCCACCGCCGGCCTGCCGGCCATTGCCGATGCCCAATGCCAACAGCTCGCCACTCCACTGAAAATCAGGCCCCTGCAACTCGCCATAGGCTGCGTGCAACTCACTGAAGCGCGATAAACCGGTGAACAGGTAAGCCGCGCCCCCGAGGATTTTTTTCAAGTCCTCCGAGGTGTTTGCCGTGACCTGGCTGCCAAAACCGCCCGTGGCCATATTCAGGAACACCTGCCCGCCGACCTCCCCCAGATCAATGGCACTCGGTGCGATGTCGAGAAGTTCCAGTGCCTGCACGGGCTCCAGAGGCACCCCGGCGGCACGCGCGAAATCATTGGCGGTCCCCAACGGCATCAGGACCAGACTGGCCTTTGTCGAATGCGCCGCCAAGGCTTCGGCAATATCACGCAAGGTACCGTCACCGCCGCCGGCAATGATTTGCGTGTAGCCTGCCGCCAGTGCTTCATCTACCAGGCGCTGCGCGTCGCCCGCTTCCCAGGTCACTCGAACGGCCAGCTCCCAACCCTGCTCGCGCTTGTCCGCAACGGCAGAACGAACCGCCTCGTTGAGTGCTTGCTTGCCATGCAGAATCAACAGCGCCTTGCGTTCGCTCATCAGTTGTCACTCCCATGATTGAATTCCGTATGGGAGATGTTGACCTCATCTCGCCACATAAAAGTCGCAAGAATTTGAATTATTTGAAGTCGAGCCGTATGGCGTCCTACAAGGCGGTACTTTTTCTTACAAGACGTGAGGAATTGGCTCAATTGACCGCCCCAAGCGATTGGTACACCTTGGCGCCTGCCGTTATCAAACATCAGCAGGAACTACACAGGGACGTGCCATGCAAAGCCAAGAGATCAGGTCACCGGTTATTCCGGTTGCACCGTTCGCAGAAAAACGCGCCAATCATCAAGCTGAATTCAAAAACAGCGCAAAGCCCATTGGAGAAGCTGCTATGGAATCTCGCGTCGTTGAATTGGAGACCCACCTCAAATACATCCGACGAGACATGGATGAAGTCCGTAGTGACGTCAAATCCATAAAACACAGGCTTGCCTACTCGGCTATTGGAACAGCCGTCGTCATCGGGGTTCTGGCCTGGATCGCCAATAGCCGTTTCGACCAGCTCGTGACACTCCTGGCTCACCAAGGGTAAGCCATGAACGCAAAACCCGGTTCGATCAACCGGGTTTGCGCAGTAAGCCAGCGACAGGAGTCAGCTCAGGACTTCGCTCAGCGGGATGAAGCTCACATAGTCACCCTCGATCAGCGTGCGATCCTCCAGCACCTCGACCAGACCATCAGCCCAGGCAGCACTACGCAGTACACCAGAACTCTGATTTCTGTAGATAATCGCCCGGCCATTCTCCAGACGTCCGCGCAAGTACTCGCGTCGATTGCCTGCTTTTGGCCATGCAAACCCTGCAGACACCTGAAACTTCAGGGGCTCAACCTCTTTTACACCCTGTCGGCGCAAGAGATAGGGCCTTGCCAACAAAGCAAAGGTCACCAGCGTTGAAGCCGGATTGCCAGGCAAACCAATCACAGGTACGCCGCGAAAATGCCCGAATGTCAGCGGTTTGCCGGGTTTGATGGCGAGTTTCCACAATGTCAACTCGCCCTCTTCACGCAAGGCAATGCCCAGAAAGTCAGCCTCTCCCACCGAAACACCACCGGTGGAAAGGATCAGATCGACATCTTTCAATTCACCGAGGCGAGTGCGGGTGGTCGCTAAATCATCCGGAAGAATTCCGGCATCGATCACCTCACAGCCCAGGCGCTGCAACCAACTGCACAGCAACACTCGATTGCTGTTGTAGATCTGCCCCGGCCCTAGAGCCTGGCCCGGTTCAATCAGTTCATCGCCGGTGGATAGAACGGCAACGCGAACCTTGCGAATCACATCCAGCTCTGCGCATCCCAGCGATGCAGCCAACCCCTGTTCGATCGACCCGAGGCGCGTGCCGGCTGGCAGAATCAATTCACCAACAGTAGCTTCCTGGCCTTGAGGACGAATGTTTTGTCCTGGGGCCATGGTTTCGGTGAAACGTACTCGCTCATCCACCTGAACCTCGGTGTTTTCCTGCATCTCGACGCAATCTGCACCCGCGGGCACTGGCGCACCGGTGAAGATTCGTGCACAGGTGCCAGGCTTCAAGGGCTCCGGAGCCTGACCGGCAAAAATCTTCTGGCTGACCACCAGTGGCTCTCCGGCCCAGTCGGCCACGCGCAAGGCATAGCCGTCCATGGCACTGTTGGGCCACGGTGGCAGATCCAGCGTCGAGACCAGGTCATCGGCCAGCACCCGACCCTCGACCTGCGCCAATGGCAAGCGTTCACGCTCACGAATCGGTGAGGCCTCGGCCATTGCCAGCAAGCGTGCCAGTGCCACCTCGACAGCCATCAGACTGCCAGTCTTGCCTGGCTTACCCGCGGGATTCACAGGGTGCCGCCTGTTTGAGATGAGCGACGAAGTTGCACGGGCGGTGCCGCGAATCCAGCTGCTCGGCAAGAATGCCATCCCAACCGGTGCGCACGGCATTGGTCGAACCCGGCAAACAGCAGACCAGCGTGCTATTGGCCAAGCCAGCCAGGGCACGGGACTGAACAGTAGAGGTGCCAATATCCGCCACCGATATCTGCCTGAACAGCTCACCAAAACCGTCGACCTGTTTATCCAGCAGGCAACTCACCGCTTCCGGAGTGCTGTCGCGTCCCGTGAAACCGGTACCGCCAGTGATCAGCACCACCTGCACGACATCGTCGGCAATCCAGTTGGCGACTTGCGCGCGAATTTTGTAGAGATCATCTTTGAGTAGAACCCGGGCCGCCAGGTTATGGCCGGCAGCGCTCAAACGATCGACGAAGAGCTGGCCAGAAGTATCGGTTTCCAGGGTGCGGGTATCGCTGACCGTCAGCACCGCGATGTTGAGCGGTGCGAAAGGTACATCAGCCTTGGCTTTCATAGGCTCATCCAGTTGTAGGAGAAACAGCCCGGTGTTATATCACAGCGCCTCATTTTTTCGCCGCCCCCATGGAGACCTGCCATGACCTCGAATACACATTTGCTGCCCTGCTCCATTCTGCTCCTGGCAGGTGGTCGTGGCCAACGCATGGGCGGTCAGGACAAAGGGCTGCTGGAATGGCACGGCGAGCCATTGATTGCCCACTTGCACCGCAAGACCCGTTCACTGAGCGATGACCTGATCATCTCCTGCAACAGAAACCTGGAAAAGTACGCGCCCTACGCCGACCAACTGGTTCATGACGATGAAGGCGACTTTCCTGGCCCCCTGGCCGGTATTCGCGCAGGCCTGAAGGCCGCCCGCCATGCGCATTTGCTGGTGCTGCCGTGTGACGTACCACGCATCGATGCCGCGCTGCTCAATAGCATGCGCGACTCCGCCAGTCAGCACCCGAACCAACCGCTGATGCTGCGCCATGGCGAACATTGGGAACCTCTGCTGTGCATTATCCCCGTGGCACTCTCGACCGATTTCGACAGTGCCTGGAACGACGGCGAACGCAGCCCGGGTCGCCTCATGCGCAAACTGGGCGCCACCGCCCTGCAATGCCCCGACAATGATCCACGCCTGGCCAACCTCAACACACCAGAACTGTTAAGTGCCAACTACACTGTGTCAGACTGACAGGAGAAGGAACTTGCGCGCGTTGTACACGTCTCAAGCTCAGCAACCAAAAGAATTCATATTCGGAGACACACCCATGACTCAACGGACCCTCGCCACTTTCATGCTCGCACTGGGCCTCGCTACCCTTGCCGGTTGCGCATCGCCTACAGTGATCACCTTGAATGACGGTCGAGAAATCCAGGCTGTCGACGCGCCAAAGTTCGATAAGGATTCGGGTTTCTACGAATTCGAACAACTGGATGGCAAGCATACCCGCATCAACAAGGATCAGGTTCGTACCGTTAAAGAGCTGTAATTTTTGCGGTGACAACCGGATATGGAAAAGCCCGCTATATGCGGGCTTTTTCGTGGCTGAAGATCGGCAGACTCACTGAACTTCAGTGATCACCACTGCAGGGTGATGGTGCTTTCGAATGCTCTTTCCTGGCCGGTGACCGGGTCCACAAACCGTAATCCCTGAGCGAGCAGTTTCAAAGGATTGGCATAGTCATCCTCAACATCCTTGAGTACTTGCGGATAAAACGGGTCGTTGCAGATGCTGGCGCCCAAGGCTGTCATGTGCACCCGCAACTGATGCTTCTTGCCCGTCACCGGGTAAAGCGCATAACGCCAGAGGTCACCGTTCTTCTCCCTGACGTCGACAGCCGTTTCGGTATTGCTGACGCCCGGACCTTCCTGCATGCGGAAGAAAGGCTCGCCATCGATGAGGCGACTCTTATGGACCAATGGAAAAGAGAGTTCAGGCAACGCTCGGGCAATGGCCTCGTAGCGCTTTTCGATCTGCCGCGCAGGAAACAACGACTGATAGACAGAACGGCTCTGAGGGTTGGCGGAAAACAGCACCAGCCCCGCGGTGTGCCGGTCAATGCGATGCAAAGGCACCAGATGCGGGTTGTCGAGTCGACGGATCAGCCGTCGCAACAGGGTCTGTTCCACGTATTCACCCGCCGGAGTCACCGGCAGAAAATGCGGCTTGTCCGCCACGACCAGATGCTCATCCGCGTACAGAATCGACTCAACCACCGGGATCGGCTTTTCGTCCGGCACCTCACGAAAATAATGAATCCGCAAGCCTTCCTTGTAAGGCAGATCAAGGGCGATCGGCATGCCGTGACCGTCGAGGACACGACCGCGAGCGATTCTGTCCAGCCATTGTTCACGACCGATGGCGCTGAAATGTTCGCACAGACAATCGAGTACGGTCTGCCACGGACCAGGCGGCAAGTAGAGCGTGCTGGCCTGATTGTGTGCAGCAGAAAAAGATGAAGTGGACATACGAAAGTTCTAACCCTCAATACAGGGCGGCATTATCCAACAGCGGCCGGAACGAACCTAGAAGAGAATCCTCATGCCGGTATCTGCGTGCGCGCTGCCGCTTCGGTGAACTCCTTGAGCCAGCGCAGCACATCGACTGCCTCCCAGCGACCAGGGTCATAAAGCGCATACAACAAGCCCTGATAACCCACGACATCCAGCTGCCGGTGATAGCCCGCGCGCTGGAACAAGGCTTCGATTTCGGCGAAACAGGTATTGAAATGCAGTTTATTGAAGGGCGTTTTTCCTTCTGTGACCAGGCCATCCAGACGCAATTCTAGGACAGCCTCGCGCACCACGTCCGCCGACATCCGGTTCACGCTGTTCTTCAATTGTTCGACATTGACCACGATTCATCCCTCTCACGCCCGGACCGCCTGCTTAAACCCGAACACCAAAAACGGCAAGGCAGGCTTTACGAATTACTGTATGCGCATACAGTATCCGATCAGTACCGGTAAAGCCAAGGGATCCATCGCAAAGTTCGACAGACGGGAACACCACCACCGCAACAACCGCTTAACGCAGGAACGCCACCACCTGATCGGCACTGAACGGCCAGCCCAGCTCCGCGCCCGTATCGACCCGTCGTAATACCGGAATACGCAGACTGTAAGCTTCGAACCATGTTTCGTCGTCGGCGATATCCACCAGTTCCACCAGCAGACCGCGCTCGACAAATTCCATCAGCATGGCTTCGGCGACTTCACAGAGATGACACCCAAGGGTGCCGAACAGCTGACATTCAGGAAGCATGAGCGCTCAACCGAAAAATTTAAGTCATCATTCTAGGCCGGCCCCGAAAAGCCGTCGAGCCATTGAATGCTCTACCCTTGAGCCATAACGACAACGGATCGCGGCAATACGCTGACGCACATCAGTCGTCTTCAATATCCTTTGCGCGATGCTCTCGGATTAATTGCCTCTACGCTTGAATGGCCAGCGTCCCGTCACCGGAGTTTTTTTGTGTTCGCCAACCTGTTGATCATCCTCGCCTCCTCTCTGGTGGTGATTGCACTGTTCCAGCGCCTGCGATTACCACCGGTGCTGGGTTACCTGTGCGTGGGACTGATGATCGGGCCGAGCGCATTCAACTGGGTGAATGAAAGCGAAGAGCTGCCGGACCTCGCCGAGTTGGGCGTGGTGTTTCTGCTGTTCTCCCTTGGGCTGGAGTTTTCCCTGTCGAAAATGCTCGCGTTACGCCGAGTGGTATTCGGGCTTGGCAGTCTGCAGGTGCTGTGCTCCGGGATGCTGTTAGGGGGGTTGTTGATGCTGCTCGGCATGCCGATCACACCTGCGCTGTTACTCGGCGCCGGCCTGTCGCTGTCTTCCACGGCCATTGTCAGTAAAGAGCTGAGCAGTCTCGGCGAGATTTTCAGCAGTCACGGCCAGAATGCCATCGCCGTATTGTTGTTCCAGGACGTCGTCGCGGTATTGCTGCTGACCCTGGTGCCGGTGTTCGCTGGCAGCAGCGACCAGGCCTGGTATTGGGCGCTGCCACTGACGCTGGGTAAAACCATCGTACTATTCGTTGGCCTGCTCCTGGTCAGTCGCTGGTTGCTGCCGCGGCTGTTCCATGAAGTGGCAGCTGCCCGTTCCCCGGAACTGTTCGTACTACTGGCGCTAGTCATTGTTCTGCTGACGGCGTGGTTGACGCACCTGCTCGGTCTCTCCCCTGCCCTGGGTGCGTTTCTCGCCGGCATGCTACTGGGGGAAAGCCATTACCGGCACCAGATCGAGGCCGACATCCGCCCGTTCCGCGACATCCTGCTCGGGCTCTTCTTCGTCAGTATCGGCATGCTTATCGACTTGCAGTTGTTCGCCAGCCACGGCCTGCTTATTCTCGGCCTGACCCTCGGGCTGTTGCTGCTCAAGGGCTGCGTCGTTGCGCTGCTGGTCAAATGGCGTGGCAGCGATGGCGAAACCGCCTGGCGCAGCGGCCTGGCATTGGCCCAGGGCGGCGAGTTCTGCTTTGCGCTGATGGCACAGATGCAGCAGAACAAACTGATGCCCGCGGATTTTGGCGGCCTGCTGCTGGCGGCGACCTTTTGTTCGATGCTCGTCACGCCGTTGTTGCTGCGCGCCGCCCCCCACATCGCCACACGCCTGCACCGCAAACCCAACGAAGAAGCAAAACTTGAAGAAATCAACGCGCTCAATGCCGGGTTACACAACCATGTCGTTATATGCGGCTATGGTCGTGTAGGTCAGTCAATCGGACGCGCACTACGCAACGCGCAACAACGCTACATCGCACTGGATAGTGATCCAGTGCGTGTCCACGAAGCCGCCGTGGGTGAAACCTGCGTGCATTATGGCGACTCACGTCGCGGTGAACTGCTGGTCGCGATAGGGCTGGAGCGCGCCAGGCTGTTGGTGATCGCCGTGGATCAGGCCGACATTGCGTTGCTGATCCTCAAGGAAGCGCGGCGACTCAACACGACCGTGCCGATTCTGGTGCGCACGCGCGACGACAGCCAACTGGCCGAGTTGAAAGCAGCCGGCGCCAGCGAAGTCGTGCCTGAACTGCTGGAGTCGAGCCTGATGCTCGCCTCCCACGCGCTGATCATGCTGGGATTACCCGCGCATCAGGTACAGGAGCGGGCCGACCAGATACGGCACGACCGCTATCGTCTGCTGCACGGTTTCTATCCTGGCTCTGACGACGAAGAGACCTAGTCCTGGCTCACAGCGCCAATCTTGTGCACCGACAAGTCAGCGCCGTAATACTCTTCTTCCTGACTCAGACGCAGACCATGGAACGCCTTGATCGTGCCATACACGGCAAAGCCACCCGCCAGCGCCACAACCACCCCCAACGCAGTGCCGATCAACTGGCTGATCAGACTCACGCCGCCCAGCCCACCCAACGCGCTCTGGCCGAAAATGCCGCAAGCGATTCCGCCCCAGACGCCACACAAACCATGCAACGGCCAAACCCCCAGCACATCGTCGATGCGCCATTTGACTTGAGCCGCAGTGAAGCACCAGACAAACAATGCGCCGGCGATAACACCCGTGATCAGCGCGCCCACCGGGTGCATCAGATCGGAACCGGCACAAATCGCCACCAGCCCGGCCAGCGGGCCGTTATGCAGAAAGCCCGGGTCATTGCGCCCGACGATCAGCGCCGCCACGGTACCGCCGACCATGGCCATCAGCGAGTTCACCGCCACCAGTCCGCTGACACCTTGCAAGGTTTGCGCGCTCATCACGTTGAAACCGAACCAGCCAACGATCAGGATCCACGACCCCAGCGCCAAAAAGGGAATGCTCGAGGGCGCGAACGCCACCAGTCGCCCTTCGCGATAACGACCATTGCGTGGCCCGAGCAACAGCACCGCCGCCAGCGCCAGCCAACCGCCCATGGCATGGACCACCACCGAGCCCGCGAAATCATGGAAGCTGGCGCCAAAGTGCTCCAGCAACCAGGCTTGCAGGCCAAAGTTGCCGTTCCAGATCATGCCCTCGAAGAACGGATAGATGAACGCCACGATCAGTGCCGTCGCGCACAACTGCGGGACAAACCGGGCACGCTCGGCGATGCCCCCGGAAATGATCGCGGGTATCGCCGCAGCAAAGGTCAGCAGGAAGAAAAACTTCACCAGCCCATAGCCATGATCCGCATTGATCACCGCCGCCGGTTGCATGAAGGTCACCCCATAAGAAATCCAATAGCCTATAAAGAAGTAGGCCAGGGTCGAAATGGCGAAATCGCTGAGGATCTTCGACAAGGCATTGACCTGGTTCTTTTGTCGAACCGTGCCGACTTCAAGAAAGGCGAAACCGGCGTGCATCGCCAGCACCATGACCGCGCCGATCAGAATGAACAACGTATTGGAGCTATGGACCAGACTGTCCACAGCGCTTTGCAGATTTTCCATAGGGTTGGCAGACCTGAAGGCTAAAAAAGCACCAAAGCAGTTCGCGCAGACAATTCATGCACCAAGTTGCACCTTGTCGGGATCAGCAGATTGATCCCGACGAGCCACTTTGGCGCACAAGGTTGGAACCTTTGCGCGAGTTTTGATTATTTGAGATAAGGTTTTGCTCGAATCCTGCCCAGCAACAGCGCAACGGCGCAGGCACACGCACCACGACGTAGCAAAAGTTGTACCAGTCATTTGTACTGAACCTTCGCCCAAGGCTCATACTCGAACGTTTCAGAAGCCACTTACGGAGATCCACCCATGGCCAGCATCAAGGCAAAGACTGCTCAAGAAATCCTGATGAATGATTTTCAGACTCTGGTCAGCGACACCGAACGGTTGCTGGAACACACCGCAACCTTGGCCGGTGATCAGGCTGATGAGCTGCGAGAGCAAATCCACGACAGTCTGCTGCGTGCCCGCGAAACCTTGAAATTGACCGAAGACTCCCTGCGCGAACGCAGCAAGGCCGCCGTTACCGCCACCGAAGACTATGTCCAGGCCAACCCATGGCAATCGGTCGGGATCGCGGCCGGGGTTGGTTTCCTGCTTGGCTTGCTGGCCACTCGGCGCTGATATGGCGATCGGCGAATCCGGCTCGTCCGCGACGGGCCCAAGCTCCTCACCGCGGCGCCTGGGTGCTGCGTTTCTTGGACTACTGCACAGCCATGTCGAACTGTTCGGCATCGAATTGCAGGAACAAAAAGCCCGCACGGTAAGCCTGTTGCTGTTCGCAGGCCTGGCGCTGGTTTTTGCCTTGTTGTTGCTGGTGGGCTTGTCGACGCTGGTGTTGATCCTGTTTTGGGACACCTATCGCCTGGCGGCCATCATCGGGCTTTGCGTTTTCTATACCCTTGCGGCGATTTTCTGTGCGATGCGCTTGAGAGCGGCGATTTTCGATGAGTCCTCGCCCTTCCACGGCACCCTGGAAGAGTTGGCCAACGATCGGGAGCGTCTGCTGCCATGAGCCTGCCTGAACTGCCTCACAACAGCTCGCGCACCGAAATGCGCAAGGCGCTGATTCGCCTGCGCATGGAAATGCATCGTCAGGAAATCCGCCATGAATCCGCGCAACTGCTGCAACCCTTGCAGCGCGTGCGCGGGATAACGCAAAACCTGCAGGATGGCTTCGGCATCAAGCACGCTCCACTCTGGGGCGTGGCAGCCGTCACCTTGCTGGGCTTTCTGACGGGCAAGGGCGCCAAGGGCGGTGGCGTCAGCAGCCTCACTCGACTGGTTCGTCTGGGCGCCACGCTGGGGCCATTGATCAAGCTGGTCATGCAAGGCTCTTCGCGTCACCACTAGGCCACTATCTGGCTGCATTCTTGCAACACTGGGATTGAACCTCTTTATCGAGGGGTTCAATCCTGCGTGCCTACCCGGTGAACAGGTTTTATCCAATAACAAGACCTGACCAAGGAGGCCTCGTGATCGACGGGCAACCGCTCGCCTGCTTTCAACCCTTCATCGATACCGCCACCGGCCGTATCGCTGGCGTCGAGGCCCTGGGTCGATTGCGCCAGGCTGACGGTCAACTGGCCTCGGTGGGGCCGCTGTTCGCCGACCCGCGAACGCCCGCCATCGCGCTGCGTCGTCTGGATCGCCAGATCCGCGATAACGCGCTGAGCCGTCTGCATGAAGCGCCCTCGGACTGGTTTCTGAGCCTGAACATATCGCCACGCTGGATCAACCGCTTGCGACAGGACCAGGCGCTACCGAGCCTCACGCAACTGAGCAGGCACAACGTCGACCCGCAACGCATTGTCTTCGAGATCACCGAACTGGGGGGCGATATTCAGCGCCTGGCCGACGTCGTGGCACGCTACCGACAGGCCGGCGCGCGGATCGCCATCGATGATTTTGGTGCCGGCTACTCTCAGCTTGATCGCGTACTCGCGCTGCAACCGGACATTCTCAAACTCGACATGCGCCTGTTCCAGGCTGCTGCGTTGGGTGGACCGAGCAGCGACGTGGTCAAGGCTCTGGCGCAAATGGCGGAGAAAACCGGTTGCTGGATCATCGCCGAAGGGGTGGAAACCGAGGCTCAACTGAGTTTTGCCCTGGAGTGCGGTTCGCGCTACGTCCAGGGTTTTCTGTTTGCCCGGGCGCAAGCTGGTTTCTTTGCCACGCACGCCTTTGTCGAGCGCTTCGCGCAACTGCGTCTGCGCTATGTTCAGCAGAAGCTGGCTGAGCGCGGTCGCCTGATGATCATGCGCCAGCAACTCAGCGAGCTGATGACTATCCTGCAAGCATGGGCTCAGGCCGAGGCGCCGCTCAGCGCCTTGCCACAACTGGATGCATTTCCCTGGCTGCTGCGCTTCTACCAATGCGACCGCCACGGCACGCAGCTGACGCCCAACCTTGAATGGCGCAACAACGGCTGGGAGGCCGACAATCGCTACGTGGGCCACAACTGGTCATGGCGCCCCTACTTCTATCACCTGCTGGCAGAGGGTTGGGATGAGCGAAGACTGACGCTCTCCAATACTTACCGCGATGCCACCAGCAATCAGTATTGCCTCACCGCCGGGCAATTTTTCGACCACGGCGAACGACTGCTGCTCATCGATATCGACGCCGCCGGGCTGTAGGAGCCGAGCTTGCTCGCGATGACGGCAGTTCACTCAATATTGCAGCGCCTGATACACCGCCAGCGCCGGCAAGCCGTGCTCCTACAGGTGTGTGCTTGTTTTTCGCTTGCAGGTCCGGACGCGAACCCGGAAGCTTAAGCAATCAAACACCTGACGGAGAGAACCCGCCTTGGATTGGCAAACCCTGCTTACTCGCGAACGCCTCGGAAAGCCTCTGCACAGCCCGGAAGAACTCGGCCGCAGCCCTTTCCATAAAGACCACGACCGGATCATTTTCTCGGGCGCGTTTCGCCGCCTCGGGCGCAAGACCCAGGTCCACCCGGTCAGCAGCAACGATCATATCCACACGCGCCTGACCCACTCGCTGGAAGTCAGCTGCGTCGGTCGTTCGCTGGGCATGCGCGTTGGCGAAACCATCCGCAGCGCCCTGCCCGACTGGTGCGAGCCCAGCGACCTGGGCATGGTGGTGCAATCGGCCTGTCTGGCCCATGACATCGGCAATCCGCCCTTCGGCCACTCCGGCGAAGACGCGATTCGCCACTGGTTCCAGCAAGCCGCCGGCCGTGGCTGGCTGGATGCGATGAGCGAAGTCGAACGCAATGACTTCCTCAATTTCGAAGGCAATGCCCAAGGCTTCCGGGTACTCACCCAGCTGGAATATCACCAGTTCGACGGCGGCACCCGGCTGACCTACGCCACACTGGGCACTTATCTGAAGTACCCATGGACGGCAAAACACGCGGACTCACTGGGCTACAAGAAGCACAAGTTCGGCTGCTATCAGAGCGAACTTCCGCTTCTGGAACAAATCGCCCATAAACTCGGCCTGCCGCAACTCGAGGAACAGCGTTGGGCGCGCCATCCGCTCGTGTATCTGATGGAGGCTGCCGATGACATCTGCTACGCGCTGATCGATCTGGAAGACGGTCTGGAAATGGAGTTGCTGGAATACGCCGAAGTCGAGTCCCTGTTGCTGGACCTTGTGGGTGACGATCTGCCGGAAACCTATCGCCAGCTTGGTCCACAGGATTCGCGTCGGCGCAAACTGGCGATCCTGCGAGGCAAAGCCATTGAACACCTGACCAACGCTGCAGCACGGGCCTTTGTCGAGCAACAGGACGCGTTGCTGGCCGGCACGTTGCCCGGTGATCTGGTGGAGCACATGCACGGCCCTGCCAAGCGTTGCGTCTTGAATGCGAAGGACATGGCGCGGAAAAAAATCTTCCAGGACAAGCGCAAGACCCTGCATGAAATCGGCGCCTACACCACGCTGGAAATCCTGCTCAATGCCTTCTGCGGCGCGGCACTGGAACAGCATAACGGTCGAACGCCCTCCTTCAAGAGTCGCCGAGTCCTCGACTTGTTGGGTAACAATGCGCCCGATCCTCACGGCCCATTGCACGCCTCGTTTCTACGGATGATTGACTTCATCGCCGGCATGACCGACAGCTATGCCAGCGAAATGGCGCTGGAGATGACCGGTCGTTCGAGCCGCTGAAGAGACCCGGGTGATCAGCCATTACGCCGCCTGCAATGGTTGATTTGCCTCTCAACCCCCTAGTGCACTCAACGTTCGCCGAATCCCCCTACAACATACGCTGAGCTAACTGATCGATTATTCGGTAACTTCGCGAAATAATCTCGCTTCTTTCAGTTCGACAGAAGAAGCGTGAATACTCCTATGTTCAAAGACGATCTACGCATCTTGCTGGTAGAAGATCACCCCTTCCAACTCCGGGCAACTCAATACCTGCTTGAGAGTTATGGTTTCACCCAACTGACCACCACCGACAGTGCCGATGGTGCCTTGAAACAAATGCTCAAGGCTGTGCAACCGTTTGATATTCTTTTGTGCGATCAATGTCTGCCCGATCTCTGCGGGCTTGATCTGGTCGAATTCGCCAGCCACCGGGGGATGATTAGACAGGCCATACTGTTAAGTAGCCTGACATCCGCCGAACTGGATGAACTTGAAAAAAAGGCCAACGAACACGGACTGCCATTATTGGGATACTTGATAAAACCGCTGAAACAATCCGAATTTAGAAATCTGTTGACCTTGGCCTCATTGTAAAAAATCGCATAACAAACACACTAAAAATCCAGCCAAAACACAACTCAAAACTTACATTTAAAGACTTCCAACCTCTCGACTAACTATCAACAACCTTTACCCTTCTTCATAAAAAACCTAGTTGATACGTAGTCCTATTCTTCTTCAGTTGTAGGATTGTTCCTATATTGCCGCTGCAGGTCCGTCAGCTCATGCGTCGTCTCAACTATCTGAGCTAAGGTGCGCGCTTTATTAGAGCTCGTATGGGATTTGATTATGAACTCCGTTTTTATTGTCGACGATCACCCTGTCATCCGCCTAGCCGTCAGAATGTTGCTTGAACATGAAGGTTACAAAGTCGTCGGCGAAACTGATAATGGGGTCGACGCCATGCAGATGGTTCGCGAATGCATGCCTGATCTGGTCATTCTCGACATCAGCATTCCCAAACTGGACGGGTTGGAAGTTCTCGCCCGTTTCAACGCAATGAGTACCCGCCTGAAAACATTGGTATTAACAGCACAGTGCCCCACACTTTTCGGTATTCGCTGCATGCAGTCCGGTGCATCGGGATATGTGTGCAAACAGGAAGACCTGAGTGAACTGGTCAGTGCTATAAAGGCAGTATTGTCAGGTTACAACTATTTTCCAAGCCAGGCCTTGAATCCAGTTCGCAGCGATGACGCACGTTTCGCCGACCTGGAACTGTTCAAGTCAGTCAATGACCGGGAACTGATGGTCTTGCAACTCTTTGCCCAAGGACGCACCAACAAGGAAATTGCCAAAGGCATGTTTCTGAGCAACAAGACTGTCAGCACTTATAAAAAACGCCTCATGCAAAAACTCAAAGCCAAATCCCTGGTTGAACTCATCGATATGGCAAAACGTAACGCGTTAGTGTGAGAGACAGGATGCCCAGTCGTATAAAGGATTATCTGACACTCATGGCGGCAGGTTTATGCCTGAACACCGCAGTGGCCGCTGCGCAGACCGTCAGCGAGAACTACACCCTGATGAGTCGCTCGATGGCCGGGCACCAGGAACTCCAACTGGATCCATCACAACGACAATGGATTGAGCATAAACGGGAACTGATCCTTGGCACGTCAGCCCCGGACTACCCCCCTTTCGACCTGACCATCAGTGGGCACGACTACGAAGGTTTTACCGCCGATTACGCAGGTATCCTTGGTAAAACAACCGGTTTGCCCATCAAGGTTCTGCGCTTTGCGTCCCGGGAGGCCGCGATCGAGGCACTCGAAAACGGCAAGATCGATTTGCTGGGGACCGCCAATGGATTCGAAGCTCACAATGCTGACATCGTACTTTCCAACCCCTACGCCGTAGACCAGCCGGTTCTGGTGACACGCGAAGGTGAAACCAGATCCTTGACCGATGGCCTGGCCGGTCTACGGCTGAGCATGGTGTATCACTATTTGCCGCTGGAGGAGGTCAAGGCGATGTATCCGGGGGCGATCATCACGTCCTTTCCGTCCTACCAGAATGCGATCAATGCCGTTGCCTTCGACCAGGCTGACGTTTTTCTGGGTGACACCATTTCCACCCATTACATGATCAACAAGGGGTATCTGAACAATATCCGCATGGCCAACTTCGGCAAACACGAAGCCCACGGCTTCAGCTTTGCGGTGCACAAGGACAACCCGCAGCTGCTCGCGATCATCAACGCAATGCTCATGGCCATCCCCACCAGCGAACGAGACAACATTGCCAAACGCTGGAGTGCCGGCAGTGACATGCTGCTCACCGATCAAAAACTGCAGCTCACCCACAACGAGGAACGCTGGCTGGCGCAAAACCCGGCAGTACGTGTGGTGGTCAATGAGGCTTTTGCACCGCTGACGTTTTTCGACAGTGATGGCAACTTTCGTGGGGTTACCGCGGACTTGCTAGAGCTGATCAGATTGCGCACCGGCTTGCGCTTCGACGTCCGTCGCAGCCGCAGTGACGAGGAGATGATCGAGCAGATCAGGGACAACAAGGCCGACGTGATCGCCGCCCTGCTCCCCAGTGCCCAACGTGAAACGACGTTGAACTTCACCCGCCCCTATCTGCAAAACTCCTTTGTCCTGCTGACTCGCAAAGCCGCCGACAGCCCGGCAAGCCTTGCGCAGTTGCAGGACAAACGCCTGGCAATCGCCCAAGGCAATCCCCTGGTGGATTACCTGCGCAGCGAGTTCCCGCGGATAAAGCTGATTGAAACCCCGGACACGTTCAGTGCCGTGGAGTTGCTGGCCGAGGGCAAGGCAGAAGGTGCGGTGAACTCACTGGTGATTGCCAACTACTTCATCTCATCGCAGCTCTTTGAGCAGACCCTACAAATCAGTACCACCATCGGCACCCGGCAGGCCGCGTTTTCCCTGGCCACAGGCCGGGAAGCCAAAGAACTGAACACCATCCTCGACAAGGCGCTGCTGAGCATTGCCCCGGAAGAACTGGGCATCATCAACAGCCGCTGGCGCGGCTATTCGGCGTCTTCGCAAAGTACTTGGCGCAATTATCACCGGCTGTTCTACCAAATCGTTATCGGTGCCGGGGTGCTGCTGCTGATTTCCGTTGCCTGGAACGCTTACATGCGTCGCCAGATAAAGCAGCGTCAGGCAGCCGAGCGTGCATTGAACGATCAACTCGAATTCATGCGGTCACTGGTCAACGGGACGCCTCATCCCATCTACGTCCGCGATCGCCAGGGACTGCTGCAAAGCTGCAACGACAGTTATCTGGAAGCCTTCTGCGCCAGACGTGAAGACGTG
Source organism: Pseudomonas sp. BF-B-26 (assembly GCF_019956495.1). Classification (NCBI taxonomy): domain Bacteria; kingdom Pseudomonadati; phylum Pseudomonadota; class Gammaproteobacteria; order Pseudomonadales; family Pseudomonadaceae; genus Pseudomonas; species Pseudomonas sp. BF-B-26. Next base: position 57,075 of record NZ_JAHBDP010000061.1, read on the forward strand.
ATCGGCAAAGGCGTCATGCAAGCCAACATGAGCAATGCATTCGAAGCCCGGGAATATCAGGCCGATTACCAGCGCGTCATGGCCGAGGGCAAACCGCTGATTCTCGATCGCCCACTGCACATCGGCGACCGCAGGCTGACGATTTACCACTGGATACTTCCCTACCGTGATTCGAGCGGTGAAGTACAAGGCATCATTGGCGGCTGGATCGACATCAGCGAACGGCGGCAACTGTTCGATGATCTGCGTTATGCCAAAGAGCGCGCCGATGAAGCCAACCGTGCCAAAACCACATTTCTGGCGACCATGAGCCATGAGATCCGCACCCCGATGAATGCGGTCATCGGCATGCTCGAACTCACGCTCAAGCGCATTGATCATAAGCACCCGGATCGCCCGGCCATCGATGTGGCGTACAACTCGGCGAAGGACCTGCTGGAGCTGATCGGAGACATTCTCGACATTGCACGGATTGAATCCGGACAGCTGAGCCTGAGCCCGGAACGGGTCAATCCAAGTGAAATCGTGGCCTCGGTGGTGCGGGTCTTCGATGGACTGGCGCGCCAGAAAAGTCTGCGGCTGCTGCTGGAATTTCACCCTGCCAATCCGGGGTTTGATGTCCTGTTGGACCCGATGCGCTTCAAACAGGTGCTGTCCAACCTGGTGAGCAACGCCATCAAGTTTACCGAGCACGGCCAAATCAGGATCATCGTCGACCTGCAGCCGACCGCCGAGCCTGAACGGGTCCGGATGCTGTTGCAGGTTCACGACAGCGGCATAGGGATCAGTGAACAGGATCAGCGGCGGTTGTTCGAACCTTTTGCTCAGGCCGATCACGCCGGGCAGTCAGCCAGAGGTGGTGCGGGGCTTGGGCTGGTGATCAGCCGCAGCCTGTGCGAAATGATGGGCGGCAGCCTGCAATTGAGCAGCCAGCCGGGTGTCGGCACTCACGTCGAGGTGTCATTGCACCTGGCCACGCTGCCATTCGTACGGAGGCCGGAGACGGCTGAAGCGCAAATCCGCACCACGACGATCCCCTTGAATGTTCTGGTGGTCGACGATCACCCTGCCAATCGCTTGCTCATGTGCCAGCAACTGGAGTTTCTGGGCCACCGATTCAGCGTCGCGCCAGATGGCCAGGCGGGATTTCAGGCATGGGAAGCCGAGCCGTTCGACCTGGTGATTGCCGATTGCAACATGCCGATCATGAACGGATACGAACTGGCCCGCGCCATTCGCCGACATGAACAAAAAACACACCGCCCGCCCTGTACCGTGCTGGGTTTTACCGCCAACGCACAACCGGAAGAAATACAACGCTGCAAACAAGCCGGGATGGACGACTGCCTGTTCAAGCCCCTGACCCTGACAGCCTTGAGTCAGTGGTTTGAAGGTATCAGGCCAACCGTCCGCGACCCCGCGTTCAGCCTGCAAGGATTGCGTCTTTTGACCGGCGGAGATCCGGTATTGGACCAGCGATTGTTGACCGAACTGTTGAACAGCAACCGTCTGGACCGACAAGAACTGCTGGCGCTGTCTCCCTCCAAAGAACCTCAGCCATTTCTCGACGTCGCCCACAAAATCAAGGGCGCCGCCCGAATCGTCCAGGCGTCCCGGGTGATCGACAGCTGCGAGGCGATGGAAAAGGCCTGCCATGAAGTGTTCCGTCACGACGAAGTGGCCGATTGCAGCAAGGCTATAGAGCGCGCCCTGCTCGAACTGGAGCAAGCATTACAGCAACAGATCGGTCAAAACGACAAAAGCAGAATGACCGAGCCTTAACTATGCTTGGACGCTGAGCAGTGCGTTAACCATCATGGAGAGACCTGCAATGCCCAGCCCACTGCGCCCGGATCAACGTCGGTTTCCCCTGCACGTCCATATCAGCGTGATGTTCACTTTCCTGCTGTTGCTGACAGGCGTGGTGCTGGGCCTTTTCAACTACCAGCAAACCACGCAGATCATTCTTTCCAGCAGTGAAAAGCTCTTCAACCGCATCGAGCAGGACGTCCGTCTCGACCTGCACGCCACTTATGAACCGATTCGCCATCTGCTGACCCTGCTGGCGGAATACCCGGCGACCCAGGCACCTGACCTGGCGCAACGCCTGGCGCTGCTCAAACCCTTCAGCCAGTCGCTCAAGGACAACCCCGACCTGGCTTCGTTGTATCTGGGCTATGGCAACGGTGATTTCTTCATGGTTCGGCCCTTGCGAACCCCCGAGCTGAAAACGCTCCTCAAGGCACCGGATACTGCGGCTTATCAGGTGTGGAGCATTGAGCGAACAGGCAACAGCGGTCAGGTCCACTCCCAATCATTGTTTTTCGATCAGGATCTGGCCCTCATCAGCCACCAGGACAACCCCGACGAAACCTACGATCCGCGAACCCGCGCCTGGTATGCCAACGCCCATAGCGACAGCGATCAGATCACTACCGAACCCTACATCTTTTTCTCCACCCACAATGTCGGCACTACCCTGGCCCGGCGCAGTGGCGAACAGGCTGTCATGGGTGCCGATCTGACCCTGGCGGAACTCTCCGCGACCCTGGCCAAACATGTCGTGACCCCCAATACCGAAATAGTGCTGTTCGATGCTGAAGGGGATGCCATCGCGTATCCCGACAGCCGCAAACTGATCATCGACGATCAGACTGCCCGCCTGATCAAAGCCGCCGACCTGAGCCCCAGTCTTGGCGCATTGCTCAACAACCCCCTCGCAGGCAATCGCCTGAATGTCGCCGGTCGTCAATGGATCGTTGCCCGCAGCAGCATGCAGGAAGGCGGCCCCCAAGGGCTGCAACTGGCGCTGCTGGTGCCGGAAGATGAGTTACTCGTCGATGCCTACCGCATGCGCTGGCAAGGCGCGCTGATTACCCTGGCCACGCTGTTGCTGTGCCTGCCGGTGGGCTGGCTGACCTCGCGGGTTCTGGTCAAACCCCTGCGCGCGCTGGTGCGGGAGGCCGATGCGGTTCGCAGTTTCGACTTCAACTTCCCGGCCTCGCGTCGCTCTCCCGTGCTCGAAGTCGACCAACTGAGCGTGTCGATGACGCGCATGAAAGACACCCTGGCGAGTTTTTTCCAGATCACCGACAGCCTGAGCGCCGAGACTCGCTTCGCCCCCTTGCTGGAACGCGTTTTGTTTGAAACCGTGAAAATCGGCCAGGCCCAGGCCGGTCTGATCTACCTGCGTGAAAGTGATGGCGATCGCATGGAACCCCATGGTCTGGTCCTCAACGGCACGTCACGGGCATTGTCGTCATTTGATCTTCAAGGACATGAACTCCAGGCTCCGCAAAGCCCTGCATGGCTACAACAGCTGTCGAATGCCGACAACGTCGTCACCACGTTTGGTTTTGAACAGGCCGGGGATTTGCAAAAGGTATTGCTTGCACTGGAGTGTCCCCGCGTCCATCTGATCGGTATTCGGTTACACAATCGTCATAACGAAACCGTGGGCCTGCTGGTCCTGCTGTTGGCCGATACCGGCCAGCAGAGCGATCTGGAGAAACTTCGTCCGGACCGCATCGCGTTCCTCCAGGCCGTGTCCGGCGCGGCCGCCGTGAGTATTGAAAGTCAGCGTCTGCAAGCCAAACAAAAACAACTGCTGGATTCCTTCATTCAACTGCTGGCGGGTGCGATTGACGCCAAAAGCCCCTACACCGGCGGTCACTGCCAGCGAGTACCGGCGCTGACCCTGATGCTCGCCCAAGCCGCCGCTGCCAGCCAGGACCCGGCCTTCAGTGGCTATCAACCCAACGAAGATGAATGGGAAGCGCTGCACATCGCCGCCTGGCTGCACGACTGCGGCAAGGTCACCACGCCGGAATATGTAGTCGATAAAGCCACGAAGCTGGAAACCCTTAACGACCGTATTCATGAAATCCGCACCCGCTTCGAAGTACTCAAGCGCGATGCCTGGATCAACTATTGGCAAGCAATGGCCCTGGGCGGTAACGAGCAGCACCTGGCCGAACTGCGTAACACCACGCTGGCGGGGCTGGACGATGATTTCGCGTTCGTTGCCCGCTGCAACCTGGGTGGCGAGGCGATGGCCGAATCAGACCAGCAACGCCTGCGCAGCATCGCCCAACGCACCTGGACCCGAACCCTGGATGACCGGCTGGGCGTTTCCTGGGAAGAGAACCGGCGTCAGGCGCGGACCCCGGCACCGACACTGCCGGTCAGCGAGCCATTGCTGGCGGACAAACCCGAGCACCTGGTCGAACGGCCCGAAGCCGAACTGATTCCGCAGGACAATCCCTGGGGGTTCAAGCTCGATGTGCCGCGCTACAAGTACAACCGGGGCGAGCTGTACAACCTGAGCATTGCCCGAGGCACCCTGACCCGCGAGGAGCGTTACATCATCAATCACCACATGGTGCAGACGATTCTGATGCTCAGCCACCTGCCCTTCCCCGGCCACCTCGCCAACGTCGCGGAGATCGCCGGCGGCCACCACGAGAAAATGGACGGCACCGGGTATCCCAAACAGTTGAAGCGCGAAGAAATGAGTCTGCCGGCGCGGATGATGGCGATTGCCGATATTTTCGAAGCCCTGACCGCCGCCGATCGACCCTACAAAAAAGCCAAGTCCTTGAGCGAAGCGCTGGGCATCATGGCCACGATGTGCCGGGATGCTCACATCGATCCCGAGTTGTTCGGGCTGTTCGTCAACGCGCAAATCTACTTACAGTACGCCAATCGATTCCTCGATCCCCAACAGATCGATGCGGTTGATCCGACAAGCCTGCTGGTCAAGGCAGGCCTGACATGATCAGCAGTCGGTCAGGCGCAGGAAAATCGCCGCCAATTGCTCAATACCGGCCTGATCTTCAGCGCTGAAACGCGCCAGTTTCGGGCTGTCGAGGTCCAGCACGCCAATCAATCGACCGTCCTTGACCAGTGGCACCACCAGTTCGCTGTTCGATGCGCTGTCGCAAGCGATGTGCCCGGGGAACGCGTGCACGTCCTCGACCAACTGGGTCTGCAAGGTGGCCGCCGCCGCTCCGCACACGCCTCGGCCGAACGGAATCCGTACGCAGGCGATTTGTCCCTGAAACGGGCCAAGTACCAGTTCTTCGTTGCGATTGAGGTAGAACCCGGCCCAGTTCAGGTCATCGAGCTGGTTGAACAGGAACGCAGAAAACTGCGCGGCGTTGGCAATGAAATCCCGCTCGTGCGCCAGCAATGACTCCAATTGCGCCCACAGCATGCCGTAGCCTTCGAGGCCCTGGCCGCTCTTTTGTAAATCGATCATGCCTTGTGCTCCAACAGCTTCAGCCCGACCCAATAGCGGGCAAATTGATACGCGCAACGTCCGTTGCGATTACCGCGGCCCGTGGCCCAGCGAACTGCGAGGATGTCCAGTTCTTCGTCTCGCTGCCACTTGAGGCCCGCCTTGTCGGCCAGTTGACCGATCCAGTGTTCGACGACGTTAAGGAAGTGCTCCTGGGTAAACGGATAGAACGACAGCCACAATCCAAAACGATCCGACAGCGCAATCTTGTCTTCCACCGCCTCGCTGGGATGGAGTTCGCCGTCAACGCGTTTCCAGTTTTCGTTATCGCTTTCCTTTTCCGGCACCAGATGGCGACGGTTGGACGTGGCGTACAGCAAGACGTTATCCGGTGCCTGTTCGAGAGAGCCGTCGAGCACGCTTTTGAGCACGCGATAATCGCCCTCGCCCGACTCGAACGACAGGTCATCGCAGAACAGCACAAAACGCTGGGGCAGCTTGGCGATCTGTTCGACCACTCGCGGCAAGTCCGCCAGGTGATCGCGCTCGATCTCGATCAGCCGCAGACCGGCCTTCGCGTGTTCGGCCAGCAAGGCGCGAATCAGCGATGATTTACCGGTGCCGCGCGAGCCCCAGAGCAACGCGTGGTTGGCCGGCATGCCATCGAGGAACTGCTGAGTATTTCGCCCCAGTTGCTCCCGTTGCCGGTCGACACCGATCAGGTCGGACAAACGCATGTCGAGGCTGACTTCCAGCGGCAATAGAAATCCGCTGCGACCCTCGCGCTGCCAGCGCGCGGCAAGGCAATGATTCCAGTCGATCGCTTGCCGAGGGGCGGGCAGCAGCGGTTCGATACGGGCCAAAACGGCATCGGCGCGTTCAAGAAAAGCATTTAATCGGGAATCCACGTCTTCTCCTCGGGCTCGTTCACAGTAATGATGGCGATACAGCGACGAAACACAGCGTTCGGTGTCAGGTTCAGCCCTTTGCACAAGGGCTCGCGAGAACATCGGTATCCATGCATCATCGGCTATGCTTGAGCAGCGAAGGGAAACGGAAGTGGTTCAACACCCCATGGATATCAAGTTCACCAACCGGCTGTCCTACAAGCAAGCCAGGCTTACTGTGCTGGTCGGTTTCATTCTGGGCACGCTGCTCAGCCTGCTGCAAATAGGCATCGATTATGCCAGTGAAGACGCCTCCATCAACCGCGAAATCCTGTCTTTGCTGGAAATCAGCCATAACCCCGCGTCCCGCATCGCCTACAACATCGACGCCGAACTCGCTCAGGAACTGACCCTGGGCCTGTTGCACTCGCCGGCGATCATCGGCGCGCAATTGATCGACAACAACAATAACGTGCTGGCCAACGTCAAACGCCCAGGCGTGCAAAGCAGCTATCGAGTGATCAGCGACTTCCTGTTCGGCGCCAACCGGCAGTTCGAAGACCGTCTCTACCTGGATCACTTGCCGACCGAATCCCTCGGCACCCTGCGTCTGGACGTCGACACCTATTCATTCGGTAACCGGTTCCTGCGTCGGGCCGAGGTGACCCTGCTCAATGGCTTCGCTCGCAGCCTGCTGCTGACCGGCATCCTGCTGGCGTTGTTCTACGTGATGCTGACCAAGCCTTTGGTGCGGGTCATCCGTGAACTCAGCAGTCGCGACCCGCGCAGTACGGAGTCGACGTCGCTGGAGTGTCCGACGGACCATGAAAATGATGAAATCGGTGTACTGGTCAAAGTTGCCAATCAACAATTCGAAAACATCGCCACCGAAATCCAGCAGCGGCGCAACGCCGAAAACCGCCTGACCGACTACCTCGGGCAACTGGAGAACATCGTCTCGGCCCGCACCGCGGAACTCAAGGCGATCAACTCGCGGCTCAGCCAATCCAACGAGGAGCTGGAAGTCGCCCGCAGGACCGCCCTGGACATGGCCGAAGCGCGCTCGGTGTTCCTGGCCAACATGAGCCACGAGATCCGCACGCCGCTCAATGGCCTGCTGGGGATGATCGCGCTTTCCCTGGACGGCCCGCTCAATGCCGAGCAACAGCAACAGCTGTCCATCGCCCATGACTCGGGCAAAGTACTGGTGGAACTGCTCAACGATATTCTCGATTTGTCGAAGTTCGATGCCGGCCAACTGGAGCTCGAACATATTCCGTTCGACCTCGGTTCGCTGATTGAAGACACCGCCAACCTGCTATCGCAAAACGCCGCGCCGAGTGTCGAGCTGAGCTGCCTGATCGACCCACAGTTCCCGGCCCTGGTGCTTGGGGATCCGACCCGGGTCCGACAGATCGTCAGCAACCTCTTGTCCAACGCCCTCAAGTTCACCCGTTTCGGTCGCGTCGATGTGCGCCTGTCGACGTTCGGGGACGGCGTCAGAATCGAAGTCTGCGACACCGGCATCGGTATCGCCCAGGATGCCCAGGTCAAGATCTTCCAACCCTTCACACAGGCGGGTGCCGGCATTACCCGGCAATTCGGCGGAACCGGGTTGGGCCTGGCATTGACCTACAACCTCTGCGAAGCCATGCAAGGGCGTCTCACCATCAGCTCGGAAGCAGGCTTCGGCAGCCAGTTCTGTGCAGACCTGCCGCTGCCCAGCCACACCCGCGCCCTTCCCCCGGCCTCTTTACAGGGCAAGGTCATCGCCATCACCGCCGCCAGCAGCGGTCTGGCAGAACTGTTGAAAAGTGTATTACCCGGCTGGGGGCTCGACTATGAGCAGCGTTCCATCGATGACTCGTTACTGGGCCTGAATCCCGACGTACTGATTACCGATTGCCCCGAATGCCTGTTTGGCCTGCGTCCTTCGTGTACAGCCCCCATTTTGCTGGTCACCGCTTACGGCAATTTCATGCCCAGCGAACAAGCCCTCGCCCTCGCTCCCTTACAGCAACAGGCGCGGCCTCTGGCACGCAACGCGCTGTACCAGACGCTGCGGCGAACCCTGCAGCCGGAACTCAACACGATCAACGGTGCCCGGCTTGACGCCCTTTCCCCACAACGACGCGGACGCGTGCTGCTGGTGGAGGACAATCCGGTCAACCAACTGGTGGCCAAGGGGATGCTCGGAAAACTCGGTTGCGAGGTGATTGTCGCCGGTCACGGTGGGGAGGCGCTGGATCAGCTGGAGCAGAGCGAATTCGATCTGGTGCTGATGGACTGCAACATGCCGGTGATGGACGGCTACGAGGCCAGTCGGCAAATCCGTCGCAGCGGACGCTGGCCACAGCTGCCCATTGTCGCCCTGACCGCCAACGCCATGTCCGAAGAGCGCGAACGCTGCCGTGCGGCAGGCATGAGCGATTACCTGGCAAAACCCTTCCGCCGGGAAGAGTTGGCGGCCCTGCTGGACTTGTGGGTTCCTACTACGACAGCGCTTTGATTTGCCCCAAAAGGTGATCAAGGCCATCGCGCAGATCATTCAGGCGATCCAGATCCACACCGCTGTCGCATAACAGACGGGCCTTGAGCGGCCCGACCTGATCGCGCAAAGCCTTGCCGGTTGGCGACAGGCTCAAGTGCACTTCCCGCTCGTCCCGCGCCGAGCGCTGACGCTGAACCAGTTGCAGTTGCTCAAGACGCTTGAGCAACGGCGTCAGCGTGCCGGAATCCAGCGCCAGGCGTTCGCCCAACGCCTTGACCGTCGGTTGCTCAGGGGCCGCCTCCTGCCATTCCCACAACACCAGCATCGCCAGGTATTGCGGGTAGGTCAGGCCAAGCTGATCGAGCATCGGCTTGTAGGCGCGGATCACCGCCCGGGAAGCGGCGTACAGCTTGAAGCACAGTTGACTGTCAAGCTTCAGGGAATCGACTGACAAGGTGTTCATTTGAGCAGGGCTTCGATCTCGCGGGTCAGGTCCTGCGGCTTGGTCGCGGGGGCGAAGCGCTTGACCAATTGGCCGTCCTTGCCAATCAGAAACTTGGTGAAGTTCCACTTGATGCCTTGGGAACCCAGCACACCCGGCGCGCGCTTTTTCAATTGAACGAACAGCGGATGGGCACCTGCGCCATTGACTTCAATCTTTTTGAACAGCGGAAAACTGACGCCGAAGTTCAACTCGCAGAACTCGGAAATCGCCCCTTCGTTGCCTGGCTCTTGCTTGCCGAACTGGTTACACGGAAAACCCAGCACCACCAAACCTTGATCCTTGTAGGTCTGCCACAACTCTTCAAGGCCTTTGTACTGCGGGGTGAAGCCGCATTTGCTCGCGGTGTTGACCACCAGCACGGCCTTGCCGGCGAAATCGGCCAGGGTCTTTTGCTCACCCTTGATGGTGGTGCAAGGGATGCTCAGCAGGTTGTCGCTCATGGCTCGGACTCTAAATGAGGGAAGATGAGACGAACATAGCGAGCAATTGAATTGTGTGCAATTTAATAAATCGATTGCAGAACAACCGTAGGAGCATGGCTTGCCGGCGATGGCGTTCTTGAGATCGCCATCGTCGGATCGCCGCCCGGAGCAAGCTCGGCTCCTACAGGGCTCGCATTACGAGCGCGGTACCAGGTCCAGGCACACCGAGTTGATGCAATAACGCAGGCCGGTCGGCGGCGGACCGTCCGGGAACACGTGCCCCAGGTGCGCATCGCATTTGGCGCAGACCACTTCGGTGCGGATCATGCCGTGGCTGACGTCACGGATCTCGACCATGGCGCTGTCGCCAATCGGCGCATAAAAGCTCGGCCAGCCGCAGCCGGAGTCGAATTTGGTTTTGGAGTCGAACAGCGGCTCGTTGCAGCAGATGCAGTGGTAGACACCGTCAGTTTTGGTGTCGTTGTACTTGCCGGAGAACGGTCGCTCGGTGCCCTTGAGGCGGCAAACGTTGTACTGCTCCGGGTCGAGCATCGCCTTCCATTCTTCCTGGGTTTTTTCCAACTTTTCCATCGTCACACCTCAGCAGCTGAAAAAGCCCGATCTGTACCTTTTCCACGGATCGGGCGGCACGTATGATTGCGCCTCGTCAAACGCCAGTCTGGCAGCCAGACCACGCGCATTCAAACGGATTTATGGGTGCTGCTTCTCAAGGCGTCAGGCCTGTGTGAATACGCAGGATTCCCAGTACGGTTGTTCATACGCCGCCTGGATCGTTCATTTTCGGGAACACATCGCCATGCAGGTCAGCAAATCGAACAAGCTCGCCAACGTCTGCTACGACATTCGCGGCCCAGTGCTCAAGCACGCCAAACGCCTGGAAGAGGAAGGCCATCGCATCCTCAAGCTGAACATCGGCAACCCGGCGCCTTTTGGTTTCGAAGCGCCGGATGAAATCCTCCAGGACGTCATCCGCAACCTGCCGACTGCTCAGGGCTACAGCGATTCCAAAGGTCTGTTCAGCGCCCGCAAGGCCGTGATGCAGTACTACCAGCAAAAGCAGGTAGAAGGCGTCGGCATTGAAGACATCTATTTGGGCAACGGCGTTTCCGAGCTGATCGTGATGTCGATGCAGGCCCTGCTCAACAACGGCGACGAAGTGCTGGTGCCGGCCCCGGACTACCCGCTGTGGACTGCCGCGGTGAGCCTGTCGGGCGGCAACCCGGTGCATTACCTGTGCGACGAGCAGGCCAACTGGTGGCCGGATCTGGCCGACATCAAGGCCAAGATCACCCCGAACACCAAAGCACTGGTGATCATCAACCCGAACAACCCGACGGGCGCGGTGTATTCGAAAGAAGTCCTGCTGGGCATGCTGGAACTGGCCCGTCAGCACAACCTGGTGGTTTTTTCCGACGAGATCTACGACAAGATTCTGTACGACGATGCCGTGCACATTTGCACGGCTTCCCTGGCGCCAGACCTGCTGTGCCTGACGTTCAACGGTTTGTCCAAGTCCTATCGCGTAGCCGGCTTCCGTTCCGGCTGGATCGCCATTTCCGGCCCGAAACACCACGCCCAGAGCTACATCGAAGGCATCGACATGCTGGCGAACATGCGCCTGTGTGCCAACGTGCCGAGCCAGCATGCGATCCAGACCGCCCTCGGCGGCTACCAGAGCATCAATGATCTGATATTGCCCAACGGACGCCTGTTGGAACAGCGCAACCGTACCTGGGAACTGCTCAACGACATTCCCGGCGTGAGCTGCGTCAAGCCAATGGGCGCGCTATATGCATTCCCACGGATCGACCCGAAAGTCTGCCCGATCCATAACGACGAGAAATTCGTGCTCGACCTGCTGCTGTCGGAAAAGCTGCTGGTGGTTCAAGGCACCGCCTTCAACTGGCCATGGCCGGACCACTTCCGTGTGGTGACCCTGCCGCGCGTGGACGACCTGGACATGGCCATCGGACGTATCGGCAACTTCCTCAAGTCCTATCGCCAATAACCTGCCTGTCACCGTGCGACGCTTGCGCAAGTCGCACGGTGATTGATTCAGCAACATTTCTTTGCACCCTGCCGAACATCGCTTCTTCAATCGCTGACTGATGACTCGTTGTGTGCTCGCGTCTAACAACGGCGGGGTTTACGACGTAAATTGGCTGACAAACACTTCCTGCATCGACGTCGGAAATGCCCTTCAAACAGCTAGACTGTTGCCGTAGGACACAGTTTGAAATAGTCACCCGGTTGAATAGCCCGAGTCAGCACCTTATATACCCCGCAGTACGCTACATCTTTAGCATGAGGAGATTTCTACAACCATGATGCGCATCCTGCTGTTTTTGGCCACTAACCTGGCGGTCGTGCTGATTGCCAGCATCACCCTGAGCCTTTTCGGCTTCAACGGGTTCATGGCGGCCAACGGGGTTGATCTCAACCTCAATCAGCTGCTGATTTTCTGTGCGGTCTTTGGTTTCGCCGGCTCGCTGTTCTCGCTGTTCATCTCCAAGTGGATGGCGAAGATGAGCACCAGCACCCAAATCATCAGCCAGCCGCGCACACGTCACGAGCAATGGCTGCTGCAAACCGTCGAGCAATTGTCCCGGGAAGCCGGGATCAAGATGCCCGAAGTCGGTATTTTTCCGGCCTACGAGGCGAACGCCTTTGCCACCGGCTGGAACAAGAACGACGCGTTGGTCGCGGTCAGCCAAGGGCTGCTCGAGCGTTTCTCGCCTGATGAAGTGAAGGCCGTTCTGGCCCACGAAATCGGCCACGTCGCCAATGGCGACATGGTCACCCTGGCATTGGTCCAGGGCGTGGTGAACACCTTCGTGATGTTCTTCGCACGGATCATCGGCAACTTTGTCGACAAGGTGATCTTCAAGAACGAAGAAGGCCAGGGCATCGCCTACTACGTGGCGACCATCTTCGCCGAACTGGTCCTGGGCATTCTGGCCAGCGCCATCGTCATGTGGTTCTCGCGTAAACGCGAATTCCGTGCAGACGAAGCCGGTGCACGTCTGGCCGGCACCGCCGCAATGATCGGCGCCCTGCAACGCCTGCGTGCCGAACAGGGGCTGCCGGTGCACATGCCGGACACCCTGACGGCTTTCGGCATCAACGGTGGCATCAAACAGGGGTTCGCCCGCATGTTCATGAGCCACCCGCCGCTGGAAGAGCGTATCGACGCGTTGCGTCGTCGGGGCTGAGAGGTTCCGCACTAAAAGAAAAGGCCCGCAGTGAATGCGGGCCTTTTTTTGTCTGCTGATTTTTGCAGTGTGCTTCAGGGCCTCTTCGCGAGCAAGCCCGCTCCCACATTGGATCTTCGGTGCACAGAGATCGAGTGTGGGAGCGGGCTTGCTCGCGAAGAGGCCAGCACAAACAACATCAATTACCGGCTGGAAACCCGATAAACCCGCTCTTCAAGCCGCGTAACGCCGCTTTCCAGGAACTTCCAGCTTTCGCCCAGAACGTCCTGGTCCTCCAGAATCTTCAGCTCCCACGAAGTACCGAACAACCGCTGCACTTCGTCATCCAGCACGGCAAAGGGCGGCCCTTCCATTTGTGCCTGGTCGTAATCCAGGGTAATCAGCAGCCCCAGCGAATCCTTCGGCACAATCCGCTTCAGATGCTCAGCGTATTGCTCGCGCATCTTCGGTGGCAAGGCGATCAACGCAGCGCGGTCGTACAGCGCACTGCAATCGGCGACATCGCCGGCCGTCAACGCGAAGAAATCACCACACCAGATCTCGATCGAGCCCGCCCGATAGACCGTGAAGGGGCCTTGATCGCTGACGTCCGGGTCAAATTGATGCTCGTGGAAAAAGTCTTCCACCGCTTTTTCCGACAACTCGACGCCCAGCACCTCGTGACCGCATTTCGCCAGCCACAGCAAATCCAGGCTTTTCCCACATAACGGCACCAGTACGCGCGCGCCCTCTTCCAGGCCCAGCTGCGGCCAGTACCGTTGCAGATATGGATTCACTTCCGGCAGGTGAAAGCCGATCTGATTCGACGTCCACCGCTTGTGCCAAAACTCCGGCTGCATAATTAATCCCGAAAATTCGATCAAAAGACCCTAAAACTTATATTAGATTTAGATCAATGATCTGACTGAAGATGATGCCATCTTACCCCTCAGGAGCTCTTTCATGTTCCCCAGCCTCTACATATCCCATGGCTCGCCCATGTTGGCACTGGAACCAGGTGCCAGCGGGCCCGCCCTCGCTCGCCTGGCCGCAGAATTGCCGAAACCCAAAGCCATCGTAATTGTTTCTGCGCATTGGGAAAGCAATGAATTGCTGGTCAGCGGCAACCCCCAGCCTGAAACCTGGCATGACTTCGGCGGCTTTCCGCAGGCATTGTTCGACGTGCAATACCCGGCGCCCGGCAATCCACAATTGGCCGCAGAGGTTGTCGAACTGCTGAAAAGCGATGGCCTGCCCGCACGCATCGACGCCGAACGGCCATTCGACCATGGTGTCTGGGTGCCCTTGTCATTGATGTATCCACAAGCCGACATCCCCGTGGTGCAAGTCTCGCTACCCACCCGCGGCGGTCCGGCCTTGCAGACCCGCGTCGGTCATGCCCTGGCCAGTCTGCGCGAACACGGCGTGCTGTTGATCGGCTCCGGGAGCATCACCCACAACCTGCGCGAACTGGACTGGCACGCCGGCACAGAAAGCGTCGAACCCTGGGCCCAGGCCTTTCGTGACTGGATGATCGAAAAACTCGCTGCCAACGACGAAACCGCGTTACACGATTACCGCCAGCAAGCACCGAATGCAGTGCGCAACCATCCCAGTGATGAACACCTGTTGCCGTTGTACTTTGCGCGCGGCGCGGGAGGGACATTCAGCGTGACCCACAAGGGATTCACCATGGGCGCCCTGGGCATGGACATTTACCGATTCGGGTAATGACAGAACCGAGGCCTGTGGCGGCCAGGCTCAGACCACATCAACCCCGACGTGAATCGCATCGTGCCGCCAAAACTCCAGATCACAATCGATCAACCGCTCATGTTGATCGTAATTGACCCGAGCGATGCGCAACCCCGGACTCCCCACCGACACCCGTAAAGCCGCCGCCGCATCCACCGACAACGCCGTCGGCACAATCTCGAAACGCACCCGCCCATAGTGCAAGTCGTAATGCCGCGCATACAGCTCTGTAATCGACTGATTCAGATCGAAATCCAGAATCCCCGGAAAAAACTGCGGATTCAAATAGTGCTCTACATACAACACCAGCCGCTCATCAATCCGCCGTGCCCGGCAAATCTGAATCACGCTGGACAACGCCGGCAACTGCAACCAGGCACAGACCGCCGCCGACGCCGGTTGCAACCGCGCGGAAATCACCTCGGTAGACGGCACCCGCCCCTGTGCACTGACCATCGCGTGAAAGTGACTGCGCTGCATCAGGTTATAGGCCAGGCGCGGTGGCGATACGAACCAGCCACGGCGCTCCTCCCGATAAATCTGCCCCTGGGCTTCCAGTTGCAACAACGCTTCACGCACGGTAATCCGCGTGGTCCCGAACAACTCACTGAGCTTGCGCTCGGCCGGCAGTTTGCTCCCGGGCGCCAACAGGCCATGGTCGAGCTGTTCCTGCAGAACCTGCCCGATGGCTGTCACCGCTTTGGTTGTCTCGATGCGCATCAACGTTACCTATCTGGACTAGACCAGCACTGTTTCGGGGCGGAACCGCGATTCAAATCGGTTCCCTCAACTCCCGACAAGCCTAGGCACTGCACATGACTGACAGATGACAAAGCCGCCGAACGGTTGATCCAGACACCTGCAAATTCACGGCCAAGTCCTTTTATATCAGCCTATTAGCCATGGTCTACGCTTACTCCGAAGCCTGACCATTGCCGCTCAAGAAATATAGGCCGACCGGTCGTCGACATCAAAATGTCATCAGAGACGCCTAAATTGGCTCAGGTATTGCTGACCTAGACCAACATAACCGCAATCGCAGCGTTGAAAACGCCCAAAGGAGCTTCGGATGAAACAGCTTTTCCTGGCCTCACTGTTAGGCTCGACCATTGCCATGTGTACCGCCGCGATGGCGGCTGATAGCGATTTGAAAACCCTGGAAGCCGCGGCGAAAGCGGAAGGAGAGGTCAACAGCGTCGGCATGCCCGACAACTGGGCCAACTGGAAAGGCACCTGGGATGACCTGGCCAAGAACTACGGCCTGAAACATATCGACACCGACATGAGCTCGGCCCAGGAAATCGCCAAGTTCGCCGCTGAAAAAGACAACGCCACTGCCGATATCGGTGATGTCGGTGCAGCGTTCGGTCCGATCGCGGTGAAACAAGGCGTTGTTCAACCTTACAAGCCAAGCACCTGGGATCAGATCCCGAGCTGGGCAAAGGATAAGGACGGCAACTGGGCGCTCGCCTACACCGGCACCATCGCGTTCATCGTCAACAAAAAGTTGCTGCACGGCTCCGACGCTCCGACCAAATGGGCTGACCTCAAGAACGGCAAATACAAAGTTTCCATCGGTGATGTGAGCACCGCAGCCCAAGCCGCCAACGGTGTTCTGGCTGCCGCGCTCGCCAATGGTGGCAATGAGAAAAACCTCCAGCCGGCGCTGGATCTGTTTTCCGAGATCGCCAAACAAGGCCGCCTGTCGATGGCTAACCCGACCATTGCCACCATGGAAAAGGGTGAAATCGAAGTCGGCGTGGTCTGGGACTTCAACGGTCTGAGCTACAAGGCCAAAATGGTCAACCCGAATGACTACACCGTGCTGATTCCATCCGATGGCTCGGTGATCTCCGGTTACACCACCATCATCAACAAATACGCCAAGCACCCGAATGCCGCCAAACTGGCCCGCGAATACATCTTCAGCGACGCCGGCCAGATCAACCTGGCACGCGGTAACGCCCGTCCGATCCGCGCCGAGCATCTGACGCTGCCGGCCGAGGTTCAGGCCCAGTTGCTGCCTAACGAGCAGTACAAAAAGGTCACGCCGATCAAAGACGCCGACGCATGGGAAAAGACCTCCAAAGCCCTTCCGCAGAAGTGGCAGGAAGAAGTCATCGTCAATATGAAGCAATGATGCAACCCTCGTAGGAGCAAGGCTTGCCCGCGATGGCTTCACCTCGGTCACCAGACAGACCGGGGTGCCTGCATCGCGAGCAAGCTTTGCTCCTACAGGTGTTTTGAATATCTGTTTAGCGGAGTTCCAGCCCCTATGAAGCACAACGTCATCCTTGTCGTGCTCGACGGCCTTAATTACGAGGTCGCCCGTCACGCCATGGGGCACCTGCAGGCTTATGTCGGCGCAGGACGCGCGGCGCTCTACAAACTGGAGTGCGAATTGCCGGCACTGTCCCGACCGCTTTACGAGTGCATCCTGACCGGCGTCACGCCGATCGACAGTGGCATCGTTCACAACAACGTCTCACGCTTGTCCAACCAGCGCAGCATCTATCACTACGCCAGCGATGCCGGCCTTGTCACCGCCGCCGCGGCCTATCACTGGGTCAGTGAGCTGTATAACCGTTCGCCGTTTAGTGCGCCGCGGGATCGTCACACCGACGACCCGGACCTGCCGATCCAGCACGGACATTTCTACTGGAACGATCACTACCCGGACTCGCACCTGTTCGCCGACGCCGAAAACCTGCGCCTGCGTCATGCGCCGAACTTTTTACTGGTCCACCCCATGAACATCGACGACGCCGGGCACAAGCACGGTCTCGACACCTCGCAGTACCGTAACAGCGCCCGCTCGGCCGACATTATTCTGGCCGACTATCTGCAAACCTGGCTCGACGCCGGGTATCAGGTGCTGGTGACCGCCGACCATGGCATGAACAACGACCGCTCCCACAACGGCTTGCTGCCGGAAGAACGCGAAGTACCGCTGTTCGTCCTCGGCGACGCTTTCAGCTTCAATGCCAACGCCGCACCGAAACAGACTGAAATCTGCGGCACCGTCTGTGAACTGCTGGGTGTGCCCCACGACAAACCTGTATGCCGGGAGCTGCTCAAGTGAACACCATGAAGCGCGGAAAATGGCTGGCAGCCTTGTGCCTGGTGCCTTTTGCACTGTTCTTTATCGTGTTCCAGATCGCGCCGCTGTCCTGGGTGATGATCAACAGCCTGCAATCGGAAGAGTTCGGCTGGGGCATCGCCAACTTCACCAGGATCTTCAATTCGAAGTTCTATCTGCAGGCGATCCAGTTCAGCCTCGAGATCAGTTTCTGGTCCAGCGTGTTCGGGATCATCATCGCGGTGCTCGGCGCCTACTCCCTGCGCCGGGTCGACTCGAAACTGCGCAACTTCGTCAACGCCTTCGCCAACATGACCAGCAACTTTGCCGGCGTGCCTTTGGCCTTCGCGTTCATCATTCTGCTGGGCTTCAACGGTAGCTTCACCATCATGCTCAAGCAGGCCGGGATCATTCAGGACTTCAACCTGTATTCGAAAACCGGGCTGATCATTCTCTACACCTACTTCCAGATTCCGCTGGGCGTGCTGCTGCTCTACCCGGCCTTTGATGCCCTGCGCGAAGACTGGCGTGAATCCGCCGCGCTGCTCGGCGCCAATGGCTGGCAGTTCTGGCGGCACATCGGTTTGCCCGTGCTGACCCCGGCGCTGCTCGGTACGTTTGTCATCCTGCTGGCCAACGCCCTGGGCGCCTACGCCACGGTGTACGCCCTGACCACCGGCAACTTCAACGTGCTGCCGATCCGCATCGCAGCGATGGTTTCCGGCGACATTTCCCTGGACCCGAACCTGGCCAGTGCCCTGGCCGTGGTGCTGGTGGCGTTGATGACCCTGGTGACCATCGTGCATCAGTTGCTGTTGAAGAGGAGCTACCATGTCTCGCGCTGAACTGAGCCCCGTCGGGGTCTATCACCGGGTGGTGGTGTATTTGCTGTTTGCCATCCTGTTGCTACCGTTGCTCGGAACGCTGATCTACTCGATCGCCAGCAGTTGGTCGGCGACCATTCTGCCCAGTGGCTTCACCGTTAAATGGTACGTGGAGCTGTGGAGCGATCCGCGGTTTCTTCATTCGTTCGGCCAATCGCTGCTGGTCTGCGTCGGCTCGCTGATTCTGTCCGTGGTGCTGATTCTGCCGTTGCTGTTTGTGGTGCATTACCATTTTCCGAAACTCGATGCGCTGATGAACATCCTGATCCTGCTGCCCTTCGCGGTGCCGCCGGTGGTGTCGTCGGTGGGTCTGTTGCAGCTCTACGGTTCGGGGCCGTTCGCGATGGTCGGGACGCCGTGGATTCTGATCGGCTGCTACTTCACCGTGGCGCTGCCGTTCATGTACCGGGCGATCACCAACAACTTGCAGGCGATCAACCTGCGAGACCTGATGGACTCCGCCCAACTGCTCGGTGCCAGCACCTGGCAAGCGGCGTTCCTGGTGGTGCTGCCAAACTTGCGCAAAGGTTTGATGGTGGCGTTGCTGCTGTCGTTCTCGTTCCTGTTCGGTGAGTTCGTGTTCGCCAACATCCTCGTCGGGACCCGCTACGAAACCCTGCAGGTCTACCTCAACAACATGCGCAACAGCAGCGGCCACTTCACCAGTGCGCTGGTGATTTCCTATTTCTTCTTTGTGCTGGTTCTGACCTGGGCTGCCAATATTTTGAACAAGGACAAAAGCCAATGAGCTTCGTCAGCGTCCAACACCTACTGAAAAGCTACGCAGGCACCACGGTGTTCAGCGATATCAACTGTGAAATCCAGAAGGGTGAGTTCGTTACCCTCCTCGGCCCGTCCGGTTGCGGCAAGTCCACACTGCTTCGCTGCATCGCCGGGCTGACCTCGGTGGACGGCGGCAAAATCCTGCTCGATGGCCAGGACCTCGTTCCGTTGAGCCCACAGAAACGCGGGATCGGCATGGTGTTCCAGAGCTATGCGCTGTTTCCGAACATGACCGTCGAGCAGAACGTCGCCTTTGGTTTGCGCATGCAGAAGGTCAACGCCGACGACAGCCACAAGCGTGTTGCCGAAGTACTGAAACTGGTGGAACTCAATGACTTCGCCGCGCGTTATCCGCATCAACTGTCCGGCGGCCAATGCCAGCGAGTCGCCCTCGCCCGCTCGTTGGTGACCCGGCCTCGCCTGTTGTTGCTGGATGAACCGCTGTCGGCCCTCGATGCGCGAATTCGCAAGCACCTGCGTGAACAGATCCGTCAGATCCAGCGTGAACTCGGCTTGACCACGATCTTCGTCACTCACGATCAGGAAGAAGCCCTGACCATGTCCGACCGGATTTTCTTGATGAATCAGGGAAAGATCGTACAGAGCGGCGACGCCCAGACCCTTTACACCGCACCCATCGATATCTTTGCCGCTGGTTTCATCGGCAACTACAACCTGCTGGACGCCGACAGCGCCACAAAACTGCTGCAGCGACCGATTACCCACCGCATCGCGATTCGCCCGGAAGCCATCGAACTGAGCCTCAACGGCGAACTCGACGCACAAATCCGCAGCCACAGCCTGTTGGGCAACGTGATTCGCTACCGGGTCGAAGCCAGGGGCGTGGAATTGGTGGTAGATGTGCTGAACCGCTCGGCGGCCGATTTGCATCCCGATGGTCAGCGTCTGGCGCTTTCCATCGATCCGACGGCCCTGTGTGAGGTAGCCTGATGACTTTGCTGATGTTGAAGAGAGAACCGCACTGATGGCCCTGGCAATTTTTGATTTGGACGAAACCCTGATCCACGGCGACTGCGCCACCCTCTGGAGCGAACAAATGGGTCGCCTGGGTTGGGTCGATCCCGAGTCGTTCATGCGTCAGAACAATGAACTGATGGACGCCTACAGCCACGGCAAACTGCGGATGGAGGAGTACATGACCTTCAGCCTGGAGCCGATGATCGGGCGCACCCCCGAAGAGGTCGACCATTTGGTAGGGCCTTGGGTGGAAGACTTCATCGAGCCGATCATTTTCAGTGACGCCACCAAAGCCATTGCGGCCCATCGCAAGGCCGGCGACCGGATTTTGGTGATTTCGGCGTCGGGCACGCACTTGGTCAGGCCGATAGCCGATCGTTTGGGCATTGACGAGATTCTCGGCATCGAGCTGGAAGTGGCACATGGGGTGTATAGCGGCAACACCGTTGGCACGCTGACCTACCGCGAAGGCAAGATCACGCGTTTGCTGGAGTGGCTGGATGCGGAAGAGGAAAACCTGGAAGGCGCCAGTTTCTATTCCGACTCACGCAATGATTTGCCGTTGCTGCTGAAAGTAGATTTCCCACACGTGGTAAACCCGGATCCGGTACTGCTTGAGCACGCTGAAAAAGCCGGCTGGCCGATCCATACCTGGAAGTAACCACAGGGCCCGCTCCCACAGTGATTACACCAGGCTTTCGTCGATCACCAACACCAACTTTCCCGACACCTTATTAGTCGCCAACTCCGCAAACGCCGCTTCGGCGTCCTTGATCGGGAAGGTCTTGGCCAATTGCGGGCTCAAACGCCCTTCGGCAAACAGCGGCCAGACATGTTGGCTGAGATCGCTGAACAGATCCGCCTTGAACTGTTCGTCGCGACTGCGCAAGGTCGAACCCAGCAGTTGCACGCGCTTGGCCAATACCTGCGCCAGATCCAGCTGCGCCTCACGACCGCCCATCAGGCCGATCAGCACCCAACGACCATCGAGCGCCATCAGTTTCAGATTCAGCGCGGCATAGTTGCCGCCCACCGGGTCGAGAATCACATCGAACGGCCCCAGGTCACTCAAGCTGTCCAGATCCCCGTTGCGCACGACCCCACCTTGGGCGCCCAGCGCTTCGCAGTAAGCCAAACGCTCGGCGGAACCGACGCTGACCCAGCACGGGTTACCAAACGCCTTGCACAGCTGAATGGCAGCTGAACCGATTCCACTTGCTCCAGCGTGCAGCAGAACTTTCTCACCCGGCTTGAGCGCAGCCAGTTGAAACAAATTCAGCCAAACGGTCGCATACACTTCTGGCAGCGCTGCCGCCTCAGCCAGGGACAAACCTTCGGGAACCGGCAACACATGCCGTCCGTCGACAACTACCTCCTCGGCCATCCCGCCCCCGGCCAGCAAGGCGCAAACCCGATCCCCGACCTGCCAGGACGAGCCCGGGCCCACCTCGCTGATCACCCCCGAACACTCAAGACCCAGTACCTGACTGGCTCCCGGCGGTGGCGGATAAAGACCCGCTTTCTGTAACAAATCGGCGCGATTGAGACCCGCAGCCGCCACTCGAATCCGAACTTGTCCTACATCGCATGTAGGACTGGGCTCTTCAACCCACTCCACTCGACCTTCAACGCCTTGCAATGCTTTCACAGTGCCTCCATAGTGAGTCTGGACTGAGCCCGTAGCTGTAGCGCCGGGCTTTCTTGCATTATGCGACCGGCCCTTGGGTCTGTACGAAAGCTAACAGGCAGTTTCCATACAGAGACTAGTGGTACCGGCGACTTCAAAGACGGCCTAATATGCGTGATCAATTGTCCCCGCGTCGAATCAGCATGAAGCATTTTTTCCCCAGCACCGCCCTAGCCCTATTCATTGGTATCGGTCTGTTGCCGATGTCGACCAGTTCGTTTGCAGCCAATAGCTGGGACAAGCTTCAGCCTGATCGTGACGAAGTGATCGCCAGCCTGAACGTCGTCGAATTGCTGAAGCGCCATCACTACAGCAAGCCGCCGCTCGATGACGCGCGCTCCGCGATCATCTATGACAGCTACCTCAAACTGCTGGACCCGTCGCGCAGCTACTTCATGGCCAGCGACATTGCCGAATTCGACAAGTGGAAAACCCAGTTTGACGATTTCCTCAAAAGCGGCGACCTGAATGCCGGGTTCACCATCTACAAGCGCTACCTGGACCGCGTCAAAGCGCGTCTGGACTTCGCCCTTGCCGAGTTGAACAAAGGCGTCGACAAGATCGACTTCACCACCAAGGAAACCTTGCTGGTCGATCGCAAGGACGCCCCTTGGCTCAAGTCCACCGCAGAACTCGACGACCTGTGGCGCAAACGCGTCAAGGACGAAGTCTTGCGGCAGAAGATCGCGGGCAAGGACTCCAAGCAGATTCAGGAAACCCTGACCAAGCGTTACAAGAATCAGTTGACGCGCCTGGACCAGACCCGTGCGGAAGATATCTTCCAGGCGTACATCAATACCTTCGCCATGTCCTACGACCCGCATACCAACTATCTGTCGCCGGATAACGCGGAAAACTTCGACATCAACATGAGCCTGTCCCTCGAAGGCATTGGCGCCGTGTTGCAGAGCGACAACGACCAGGTGAAAGTCGTACGTCTGGTACCTGCCGGCCCGGCCGACAAGACCAAAATGGTTGCACCGGCCGACAAGATCATCGGTGTTGCCCAGGGCAACAAGGAAATGGTCGACGTGGTCGGCTGGCGCCTGGACGAAGTGGTCAAGTTGATCCGTGGGCCCAAAGGCACCGTGGTGCGCCTGGAAGTGATCCCGGCCAGCAATGCGCCGAACGACCAGACCAGCAAGATCGTCCCGATCACCCGCGAAGCGGTGAAGCTTGAAGACCAGGCGGTGAAGAAGTCGGTCCTCAACCTGAAACAGGACGGCAAGGACTACAAGCTCGGCGTCATCGAGATCCCCGCCTTCTACCTGGACTTCAAGGCTTTCCGTGCTGGCGATCCGGATTACAAGAGCACCACTCGCGACGTCAAGAAACTGCTGACCGAGTTGCAGAAAGACAAGGTCGACGGCGTGGTCATCGATCTGCGCAACAACGGCGGCGGTTCCCTGCAGGAAGCCACCGAGCTGACCAGTCTGTTCATCGACAAAGGTCCGACCGTTCTCGTGCGTAATGCCGATGGTCGGGTCGATGTACTGGAAGATGAAAACCCGGGGGCCTTCTACAAAGGGCCGATGGCGTTGCTGGTCAACCGCTTGTCTGCCTCGGCTTCGGAAATTTTTGCCGGCGCCATGCAGGACTATCACCGCGCATTGATCATCGGTGGCCAGACCTTCGGTAAAGGCACCGTGCAGACCATTCAGCCGCTGAACCATGGCGAACTGAAACTGACGCTGGCCAAGTTCTACCGGGTTTCCGGCCAGAGCACCCAGCATCAGGGCGTACTGCCGGACATCGATTACCCGTCGATCATCGACACCAAGGAAATCGGCGAAAGCGCACTGCCTGAAGCCATGCCGTGGGACACCATCCGCGCGGCCATCAAGCCTGCGGTCGATCCGTTCAAACCGTACATTTCGCAGCTCAAATCCGAGCATGACGTACGCTCGGCCAAAGACGCGGAGTTCGTGTTCATCCGCGACAAACTGGCCCTGGCGCAGAAACTGATGACGGAAAAAACCGTCAGCCTCAATGAAGCCGATCGTCGTGCACAACACGCCGATATCGAAGCCAAGCAACTTGCCATGGAAAACATCCGTCGCAAGGCCAAGGGTGAAGAGCCGCTCAAAGAGCTGAAGAAAGAAGACGAAGACGCGATCGCGGCCGAGCCAGACAAGACCAAACCAGAAGACGATGCCTACCTGAGCGAGACCGGGCGGATTCTATTGGACTACCTGAAACTCAATACCGCGGTAGCCAAGCACTAAGTTGTAACAAGCAAGATGATGGCAATTTAATGCTGACGCTCTCCGGAGCGTCATCATACAGTCATCATTCTGTCGTGAAATAAAGGACTGGGAGCTCCTCTTTACCCAAGAGAGTGCTCCCAGTCCTTTTTTTATCGCCAGAGAAAGCCATGACCACCACAGAACAGCTGAGTGCCTTGAGTTCCATACTGACTCAAAGCGGTTTGCACAGCTTGTTCCAGCCGATCATTTCCCTCTCTGAACGACGTATTGTCGGTTACGAAGCCCTCAGTCGCGGCCCCTCCAACAGTCCGCTGCACTCCCCCCTCGCACTGTTCGCCGTTGCCCGTCAGGCCGGCCGCCTGAGCGAGCTGGAAATCGCTTGCCGTCAAAGCGCCTGCCGACGCTTCAATGATCAGCAACTGCCCGGCAAACTATTCCTCAACGTTTCCCCTGAATCCCTGCTCGAGGCCGCCCACCAACCCGGGCGCACCCTGCAACTGCTGCAGGATTTCGGTATACCGCCGAACCAGGTGGTGATCGAACTGACTGAACAAACACCCACCGACGATTTCGAGCTGCTGCAAACCGCCCTGCATCACTATCGAGCGATGGGGTTTTCCATTGCCCTGGATGATCTGGGCGCAGGCTATTCGAGTTTGCGGCTGTGGTCTGAATTGCGTCCCGACTACGTGAAGATTGATCGACACTTCATCGACGGCATTCACCAGGACGCCCTCAAGCGCGAATTCGTCGGCTCGATCCTGCAAATTGCCAAGGCCTCACGGGCGCTAGTGATCGCGGAAGGTATCGAGCTACCAGAAGAACTCGCAGTGTTGACCGAGATGGGCGTGGATCTGGTTCAGGGTTATCTGCTCTGCCGCCCCCAGGAACATCCACCTCGTGATGCCCGAGCCTTGATGCCCAAACGGGAAAGCACAGCGGTGGCGTTGAATGATGAAGTCAGCGACCTTAGCGCTTTGCTCAACGACCAACCGGCAGTGGGTCGCGATACCCCGACCGCCACCGTCCTGGAAGCCTTTCGCCGCCAGGCCAACCTGAACTCCCTGGCGGTGCTCGACGAGCAAGGCCAGCCCTGCGGCATCGTCCACCGGCATTCGCTCTCCGATGCACTGCTCAAGCCTTTTGCTACCGACCTGTTCGCCCGCAAGCCGATAAGCCGTTTAATGAGTGATGACTTCCTCGCCGTTGAGATGAGCCAGTCGTTGCAACAAGTGAGTCGCCTGATCACCAGCCGCGCGCGGCAGCGCATCGAAGAGGACTTCATCATTACCCTCAACGGCGGTTACCTGGGGCTGGGCCGAGTGATCGACGTACTTAAACTGATTACCGAACTGAAGATCCAGCAAGCCCGTTACGCCAACCCACTGACCCTGCTGCCGGGCAACGTGCCGATTCAGCAATGCCTGTCGCGACTGCTGCAACAGCAACGGGAGTCGGTGATCTGCTACGTCGATATCGACAGTTTCAAACCCTTCAACGACATCTACGGCTACGGCCGTGGGGACGAAGTCCTGCTGTGCCTGGCGCAATGCCTGAATGATCGCGTCGACCCTTCCCGCGACTTTGTCGGCCATATCGGCGGTGATGACTTCCTGCTGGTGCTCGGCCCGGAAGACTGGCGCAAGCGCTTGAACCAGTTGCTGGACGACTTCCAGAGCCAATGCCGACGCTTTTATCGCAGCGAACATCTGGAAGCCGGCTGCTTCATCGCCCCAAACCGTCAGGGTGTGCGTCAGGAGTTCGCGTTGCTGTCACTGTCGATCGGCGTGGTGCATTTACATCCACAGGCCTGTGGACAACTCGATGCAAGCCAGTTGGCGGAGATGGCATCGCAGGCCAAACATCACGCGAAGAATGTGCCGGGGTATAGCGTGCATGTGATTGATAGTCTGGCGGTGCCGGGTGAGGATTTGCTCGTAGGACAGCGGTGATTGATCTGACGCCTTCGCGAGCAAGCCCGCTCCCACAATTCAATCCCATTTCTTCTGGACTAACTCGGTTGAATTGTGGGAGCGGGCTTGCTCGCGAAGACGCCAGTTCTGCCAACTCAGATTGAGGGCGGTGTCTCGGAACCGCGAGCCGCCAACTCTTTCAGTTTGATCTCGGCCAACGGATGTCCTGCTTTGGCGGCCATCTCCCAAAACCGCGCAGCTTCAACCGCGTCTGGCGCCTTGCTCGGCGTCCCCGCCAGACTGATCACGCCCACCTGATACGCCGCTTTGCCATCCCCCGCCAACGCCGCCAGGCGCAGCAAGCGCACGCCCTCTTCGCGAGCCCCAAGGCCAACACCGCGAAAGGTCAGGATGTGGCCATAGAAGCTCTGGGCGCCAACATCACCCAGGTTCGCCATGCGTGCGAACTGGCCTTCGAGCCAGCTCCAGCCACGCGGCTGACGCACAAACCATGACCAATGAAACAAGCGGCGAGCCAGCCAGTAGCTGGCCCGCGCCTTGAGTTTTAAAAACACTCAGGCCTCCGCCGATTCCGGGTACTCATATTCGAACACCCGCACCACTTCCGAGGCATGCCAGGACGCTGCGGCGACCCCATCGGACGGCCCGGAGAAACGCCCCAGACGCTCGACACATTCAAAGAATCCTGTGCGCGGCAGGCGGCTGGCGCCCTGGCTGATCACCAGGGAACTGCGCAATGGCTGCTCGGCCTTGGCGTCCAGCGCGGCCAGATGTTCAAGGGCGGCGGTCAAGGTTTGCATGGCCGGTGTGGGCAGTTGCAAACGTTCAAGCAACGCCCGGTATGTCAGAAGATGACGCTGGCGGCGTGCCTGATCCAGTTCGCCCAGCAACCCGTCCCAGTGTTGACGACTGATGCGTACGCTCACGATTCATCCCTCCACCCTGGCACCGTCAACTCCCAGGCCAGGCTGCGGCGAATCGCAGCGTCGGGTAGACGCTCGCCACTTTCGATCAAGGCCAGATAAGACGGGCTGATGCCTACCGTGCGGGCCAACGCCTCGATGGCGATGCCCTTCCCTTCGCGCAAACTGCGTAGTTGATCCAGACCCGGAAGAATCTGGTCTGGTGTTGCCGCCTGACGCTCTGGGGCGACCCGCGGCGGTTGTTCATTGATGCCTGCTGCTTTTAGTAGAGCCTGATATTGAGCCCATGGAAGAACCGCATACTCGGGCTCTCCTTCGCGTGTAATTATCTGAATATCCATGACTACCCCGTAGGACAACAACACTTAGCGAGTCGGCACTTTTCCCTAGAAGTGTAATCCTAACAGCGGCTAAGGTCGCGGGGGTATCAATCTATGGATGAGATTGAATCAGTTCAGTTTTTTTTCGGACCCTGAAGTTGAAGTTGCTCCGGGGTATCGGGCAGGCGTTCAACCACTGCAAGCTTTTCCGGCAACTGACGCTTGCGCCAGGCGCGGAAGGCGTTGAGTTCATCGTCGAGAACTTTCATCAGCCAGGCCAGCACTGCGATGTCATCGAGCATGCCGAACACTGGAATGAAGTCCGGAATGGCATCAATGGGACTGAGGAAATACATCAGGCCTGCCACCACCGATATCAACGCTGTGGGGCTGATAGCCCGATACTCACCGCGCCAGTAAGCCAGGCAGAGTGCCTGCAACAGGCGTAGATCATCCTTGAGCTTGCCCAGCCGATTACCCTGGCTGGCACCTTTGCTGGCTACCGCGAAGAGCAAGGTCGGCAAACGTCCACGCGCGAGCAGGCGTCCGGCCAGAGGCAGGAAACGAGCGAAATTCCAGGGTGTTTTCATCATTTCCTCCCACTGAAATGTTATCCACACAAATTGTGGATAACCTTGTGAACAGAGCTGCTTTTCATGGCTGAAAGCCCCGTTTCATAAGGGCCCAACTCAGATCGGGCGTTTTTTACTCACATAAAAAAACCCAAGAATTCATTGACTTGGCGCTCTGGCGCGGCTAGCGCGGGCGTCCTCAATGGCTATGACTCCAGCCTACAGCATCCGTTCGCTTTGTTTACCTTCGCTAAACGCCAGATGCAACAACGCCCCGCATAAGCGAGGCGTTGTTTTTAAAGCAGACGCTGATTACTTGGCAGTAGCGTCTTGTTTTGCCGGATCCTTGATCGCCAGCAGTTCCAGGTCGAATACCAGCACCGAGTTGGCTGGAATCGCCGGGCTTGGGCTTTGGGCGCCGTAAGCCAGTTCGCTAGGGATGTACAGTTTGTACTTCTCGCCAACGTGCATCAGTTGCAGGCCTTCGACCCAACCCGGAATCACACCGCTGACCGGCAGATCGATCGGGCTGCCACGCTCGACGGAACTGTCGAAAACGGTGCCATTGGTCAGGGTGCCGGTGTAGTGAACGGTCACTACGTCGGTCGGCTTAGGCTGTGCGCCATCGGCTTTCTTGACTACTTCATACTGCAGGCCCGAAGCGGTAGTGGTTACACCGGCTTTCTTGGCGTTTTCTTCGAGGAATTTCTTGCCGGCAGCTGCCGACTCTTCGCTCATTTTGGCCATACGCTCTTCAGCACGCTTTTGCAGTGCTGCGAAGGCTTCGACCAGTTCGTCATCCTTCAGCTTCTGTTCTTTCTTGCCGACGGCATCTTCGATGCCTTGGGCTACGGCTTTGGAGTCCAGATCATCCATGCCTTCCTGAGCCAGGCTCTTGCCCATGTTCAGGCCAATCCCGTAGGAAGCTTTTTGCGCCGGGGTTTTCAGCTCTACGCTGGTCTGCGAATCACAACCCGCAAGTACCAGGCTAACCAGGGCCACCGCCGCCGCCAACCGATGCTGTTTCATGCTATTTCCTTGTTCATGCGCCTAAAGGGCAATCGAGTAAAGCCGCGAGCTTATCAGGCGGCCACGACCAATGGCTACCGGCATGAGAGCAGGAAACTTCTGATAAGTTCAGGGGATTCAACGCATTTCGGGAATGGGCGGATGAAGCTTCTGTCATCTTGCGCTCACAGAAACGGATAGCAGAACCCCCAGCAAATGGCGTAATGGCCAC
This sequence comes from Pseudomonas sp. BF-B-26, assembly GCF_019956495.1. NCBI lineage: Bacteria > Pseudomonadati > Pseudomonadota > Gammaproteobacteria > Pseudomonadales > Pseudomonadaceae > Pseudomonas > Pseudomonas sp. BF-B-26. Next base: position 86,193 of record NZ_JAHBDP010000061.1, read on the forward strand.
TTGCCGCACCTCAGGTGCTGAGGCATAAGAGAGGTTCAAATCGACAAGGATGTTTATCTTGCGCCTCTTCTTTCGCTTGCTGGTTCTGTTCGCAGTCCTGCTGGGGCTGGGCCTCGCCGTGGCTCTGTATTACGTCGCCAACCCGAAATTGCCGGCCTGGTCACCCGTGCAACAAGTGCATTACCTGGAGCAATGGAGCACCGCCGACCGCGAGACTTACTACTTCACACCTCAGGGTACCCAGGTCAAAGGTTTGCACTATGACTGGTTCAAAGCCCTCGAATTACCGTTCTCGCAACAGCGATTCGCCGCGCCCGAATACCTCGCCCGCTTCGGTTTTCTGATCGACCCCAACCAGCGAGCCACCCCGAACAACCCCGGCAATCTGCCCGTGGGTTTTGCCCGTCATCAGAACCCTGGAAGCCAGGACGAGTTTCTGGACATTACCTGCGCCGCCTGCCACACCGGCGAACTGCGCTTTAATGGCCAGGCCGTGCGCATCGATGGCGGTTCGGCACAGCACGTTCTGCCCTCCAGCGTTCCTACGTTGCGCGGAGGCAGTTTCGGACAAGCGCTGGTAGCAAGTCTGACGTCGACTTACTACAACCCGTGGAAATTCGAACGTTTCGCACGCAACGTATTGGGCCAGGACTACGATGCCCGGCATCAACAACTGCGCAAAGACTTCAAAGTCTCTCTCGACACTTTCTTGAAGGTGGCCTGGAACGACACCCATCGCGGGCTCTATCCCACTGAAGAAGGCCCCGGCCGCACCGACGCTTTCGGGCGCATTGCCAACGCCAGTTTCGGCGATGCGATTTCCCCCGCCAACTACCGTGTGGCCAACGCCCCGGTCGACTATCCGCAACTGTGGGACATGTGGACCTTCGATTGGGTGCAGTGGAACGGTTCAGCGCAGCAACCGATGGCCCGCAACATCGGCGAGGCGCTGGGCGTGGGCGCCACGCTGAATTTTTTCGACGCTAACGGCCAACCGCTTAAAGGAGACGCCCGCTATCCGTCCAGTGTCCGCTTGCGCGATCTGCACCTGATCGAACAAACCCTGCAACGGCTCAAACCGCCAGCCTGGCCGGAAGAATTGCTGGGCGCCATCGACAAAACCCAAGCCGCAAAAGGTCGCGAATTATTCACCGAGAACTGCGCTGGCTGCCATGTACCTCGATCGGTCCAAAGCGAAGGGCGCTGGGTGCAACATCTGAAAATGCTGCCCGTGGAGTTCATTGGCACAGACCCGGGCGCGGCCGATAACATCGCCGACCATCGCTTCGACCTCACCGCCCTGCAATGGGACCCGGCAGAGCTGGCGCAACTGGATGTTCAGTTGCAGCCGACGCCTGCGGATTCGCTGGATTTGAGCAAGCTCTCATCGGCTAAAGGGTTGGCCTACGTCACCGCTTTCGTCGGAAACCGGGCCTACCGTGATGCAAACATTCCTACGGCCGAACGACCGGACATGGATGGCTTCGGCCTGCCGATTGGCGTGCGCGAATTGCGCGCCTACAAGGCGCGACCATTGGCGGGAGTCTGGGCCACTGCACCGTTTCTGCATAACGGTTCGGTGCCGAGCATTTATCAGTTGCTCTCGCCCCAGGATGAACGCGCAACCACCTTCTACAAAGGCACTTTCGAGTACGACCCGAGGCACCTCGGCTATCGCACCGAGGCCTTCGCCAATGGCTTCATGTTCGACACGCGCATCACCGGCAATCACAACAGCGGCCACGAGTTCCGGGCAGGCACGCGTGGCAACGGCGTCATCGGTCGCCTGCTGCAACCAGAAGAGCGCTGGGCGCTGCTGGAGTATCTGAAAGTGTTGGGCGGTCCGTTAGAGGCACAATTGCCATGAGCAGACTCTGGATGCGTTTAGGCGCCTTTCTCGGCAAAACCCTAATGTGGTCGCTAGGCCTTGGATTGCTCGCCTGGGCGTTGGCCACGGCGTGGTTCGCCTGGCAGCACAGCGGCCCGGTTTCGGCTGAAGAACTGATTCCGGATGGCGAATCAGCGATGACCCAAGACATCATCCAGACGGCCGTGCGCATTGTCGATCAGCACCGTGAAAGCACCCGCTATCTGCGCGACGCTCATGCCAAGGCCCATGGCTGCGTGAAGGCCGAGGTTCAGGTGCTGCCGGATCTGGCGGGCGAACTGCGTCAGGGTGTGTTCAACGAACCCGGCAAAACCTGGCAAGCGACGATGCGGCTGTCCAACGGCAATGCCTACCCGCAGTTCGACAGCATCCGCGACGCACGGGGCATGGCAATCAAGTTGCTCGATGTGCCCGGCAAACAACTGCTGCATGACCAAAAGAGTCGTGGTGAACAGGACTTCGTGATGTTCAGCCATCCGAATTTCTTCGTCAGCGATGTCGCCGAGTACCGTCAGAATGTAGCCGCACAGGCTGACGGCAAGAAGCTGATGGCGTTCTTTCCGGGTTGGGACCCGCGGACCTGGCAGGTTCGCCATCTGTTTATCGCGCTGGCGACACTGTCACCCGCCCCGCAAAGCCCGACCCAGACGACTTACTTTTCAGTTTCGCCCTACAAATTCGGCGAAGCCAATGCCAAGTTCCGCGTCATGCCCGATCCGGCAAGCTGCCCGACTTACACCCTGCCTGCGCAAAACCAGAAGTTGCCGAACTTCCTGCGCAATGCGCTGCACCAGCAACTGTCGACCGACCGGATGCCGGCCTGCTTCGTCCTGCAGATTCAGCGCCAGAACCCGGCCAGGTACATGCCGATCGAAGACACGAGCATTGAGTGGCAGCAAAACGATGCTCCGTTCGAGACCGTGGCGCGGATCAAAGTACCCGCCCAGGACTTCGATACGCCTGCTCTGAACGTGCAATGCGATAACCAGTCGTTCAACCCGTGGTTTGGCCTTGAGGCCCATCGCCCCATTGGCGGCATCAACCGGTTGCGCAAAGCCGTGTACGAAGCCGTGAGCGACTACCGACACAGCCGCAACGCCGAACGATAAGAAGGCATAACGAAAGAAAGCGACCCAAAGGTCGCTTTCTCGGTGGAGCCTCGGCAAAAGCCAAACCCCAGACAGCAAAAAGCCCGCATTAAGCGGGCTTTCTGTGGAGACCTGGCGTTCAGCGTTCCAGGTTACCGAATATGGCGCAGCGGACGGGACTCGAACCCGCGACCCCCGGCGTGACAGGCCGGTATTCTAACCGACTGAACTACCGCTGCGCGTAGCGTTGAAAGTAAATGGTGGGTGATGACGGGATCGAACCGCCGACATTCTGCTTGTAAGGCAGACGCTCTCCCAGCTGAGCTAATCACCCTTTACCTTCGTTGCGGGGCGCATTGTGCCACAGATTTTCATAAAGTGTTGATTTAATTGAATAATTTTTCAAAAAAATCTGAAAACCCATAAAACGACGCGACCTGCAGGAACAACTTGCAAACTTTGGACAGAAAAAAACCCGCGTTAAGCGGGCTTTTCCGTGGTGACCTGGCGTTCAGCGTTCCAGATAACCGAATATGGCGCAGCGGACGGGACTCGAACCCGCGACCCCCGGCGTGACAGGCCGGTATTCTAACCGACTGAACTACCGCTGCGCGTAACACTGGAAGCGAATGGTGGGTGATGACGGGATCGAACCGCCGACATTCTGCTTGTAAGGCAGACGCTCTCCCAGCTGAGCTAATCACCCTTCACTTTCGGTGTGGCGCGCATTCTACGTAGCGACCACACCTCTGGCAAGCACTTTTTTAATTAATTTTTTCAGGCCTTCCAAAGGCTTAGAGAAGGGTTGGCCTATGGCGCTGCGAAGAGAATAATGCCCCCCTTTGTATAAAGGAGAGACTCGCCCCATGTGGTTCAAAAACCTGCTTATCTATCGCCTGACCCAAGATCTGCCTTTTGATGCCGAGGCGTTGGAAACTGCACTGGCCACCAAACTGGCGCGTCCATGTGCAAGCCAGGAGTTGACCACCTACGGTTTCGTCGCGCCATTCGGCAAGGGCGAAGATGCTCCGCTGGCGCACGTCAGTGGCGACTTCCTGCTGATCGCCGCCCGTAAAGAAGAACGCATTCTGCCGGGCAGCGTCGTGCGCGACGCGGTGAAGGAAAAGGTCGAAGAGATCGAAGCCGAACAAATGCGCAAGGTCTACAAAAAGGAACGCGATCAGATCAAGGATGAAATCATCCAGGCCTTCCTGCCGCGCGCCTTTATTCGTCGTTCGTCGACTTTCGCTGCCATCGCGCCGAAACAGGGCCTGATCCTGGTCAACTCGGCCAGCCCGAAACGTGCCGAAGACCTGTTGTCCACCCTGCGTGAAGTCATCGGCACGCTGCCGGTACGTCCGCTGACCGTGAAGATGTCCCCTACCGCGACCATGACTGAATGGGTCACCACCCAGAAAGCCGCGGACGATTTCTTCGTGCTGGACGAGTGCGAGCTGCGCGACACCCACGAAGACGGCGGCATCGTGCGTTGCAAGCGCCAAGACCTGACCAGCGAAGAAATACAGCTGCACCTGAGCACCGGCAAAGTGGTCACTCAGCTGTCGCTGGCCTGGCAAGACAAACTGTCTTTCGTTCTTGACGACAAGATGGTGGTCAAGCGCCTGAAGTTCGAAGACCTGCTGCAAGACCAGGCGGAACAGGACGGTGGCGAAGAAGCCCTCGGCCAACTGGACGCCAGCTTCACCCTGATGATGCTGACCTTCGGCGACTTCCTGCCGGCGCTGGTTGAAGCGCTGGGCGGCGAAGAGACCCCGCAGGGGATCTAAAAGGTAAAAAGTTATCCCTGTGGGAGCGAGCCATGTGGCGAGGGGATTTATCC
>NZ_JAHBDP010000062.1:0-89672 GCF_019956495.1 Pseudomonas sp. BF-B-26
GTCCCCTTCCCGCCCCGAGCTTGATCACCCCGAGTAAACGGGTTGAAAATCGCCTCCAGCTCCGACGGATCAATCCCCGCCCCACGGTCCATGACACTCAGCACCACATACGGCGCGCTGGTGTCCCCGGACACATAAGCCGCCACCTCAACCCCGCTGCCCGCGTGATGCAAGGCGTTGCCAATCAGGTTGTTCAGCAGCCGCTTCATCGACACCCGACGCAATGGAAACGGCTGAATCGGCTCCAGGCGCAGGCGTACTTTCTCTTCGTTCTGGTTGTACGGCGCCGCGACTTCGCGCACCAGATCGCTCAGGTCCACCTCTTCCACCGACTCGTCACGTCCATCGCGAATGAACGCCAGGAACTGGTCGAGAATCGCGTCCATGTCTTCGATGTCGCGGACCATGTCGTCGGTCAGGTCGCTGTGGTCGCCCATCAGCTCCAGAGACAACCGCAAACGGGTCAGTGGCGTGCGCAAGTCGTGGGACACCCCGGCGAGCATCAGTTCGCGCTCGCGGCCGGCCTGTTCGACGTCTTCCGCCATCTGGTTGAAGGCGCGGTAAACCTCGGTCATTTCACTCGGCGTGTCGCTGATCGGCAGGCGCACACTGCGGCCCTGGCCGAGTTGCCTAGCGGCATAGACCAGACGTTTCAAGGGTTGATTGAGCTGGCTGACGAAGATCCACGCCGAGGCAGTGGACAGCAGACCGATAGCGAGGAACCAGCCGAGTACGTTCCAGATTTTCTGGCCGCGCAATGGATGCGGGTAAAGCGGCACTTTCAACCAGCCATCACCCAGGCTTGGCGCCCGAACCCACAGGGCCGGCGGCGAGTGCATACGCAATCGGACTTCAGTGTCGGCACCCAGCTCCGCCTGCATCTGCCGCTGATAGATCTCGCTGTAAGGCCAGTGTTGCTCACCTTCCGGCACGCCAGCACCCACTACCCGGATCAGGGTCGCGGCATCGGCAATCTTCGTGCGGTTTTCTTCATCGGCCGCCCAATAGGCGCGTAGCGTCAGGGCGACGCCGTGGCTGTATTGGCGATCCACCAGCACGTCTTCGTTCATCAACAGATAAACCAGGGTCAGCGCCTTGGAGAACAGCACGACAATAAGCACCAGCCAAAGGGTGCGGGAGAAGAAACTCTGGGGGAACCAAACGGGGGTTTTCATGGATAACCGCTACACACTTGCAGGAGCGAGCGATGCTCGCATATTGCGGATCGCGAGTCTGCGAGCACAGTCATCTGACCCGTTGCCCGCAAGACCCGCTCCTACAAATCGCCGATCACTTGGTGGCGGCGCCATCCGGAACGAACACGTAACCCACGCCCCAGACAGTCTGGATGTAACGCGGTTTGGACGGATCGGGCTCGATCATCCGGCGCAGACGGGAAATCTGTACGTCGATGGAGCGCTCCAGGGCGTCCCACTCGCGGCCACGGGCCAGATTCATCAACTTGTCGCGGGTCAGTGGCTGACGGGCGTTCATGACCAACGCCTTGAGTACCGCAAACTCACCGGTGGTGAGCATGTGCACTTCGTCGCCGCGTTTGAGCTCGCGGGTCGCCAGGGACAGTTCGTAGTCACCGAAGGTCACGCTTTCGTCTTCGCTGCCCGGTGCGCCCGGTACCGGAGCCAACTGGCGGCGCAGGACCGCTTTGACGCGAGCCATCAGCTCGTCCGGGTTGAACGGCTTGGCCAGGTAATCGTCGGCGCCCAGTTCCAGGCCCTTGATGCGGCTCAGCTCATCGCCCTTGGCGGTCAGCATGATGATTGGAATCTGGTTGTTCGCGGTGCGCAGGCGGCGGCAAGCGGTCAAGCCGTCTTCGCCGGGCAGCATCAGGTCGAGGACGACCAGGTTGAACACTTCACGCGCCAGCAGGCGATCCATTTGTTCCGTGTTCGGTACGGCGCGGGCGCGGTAGCCCTTGCCGACGAAAAAACGTTCCAGCAGGCTGCTCAGCCCAGGATCGTCATCAACAATAAGAATTTTTTCGCCTTCAGCAATGTTTGCAGTGCTGCTCATTAGATGCTCCTTTGATCTCGGCGCGCATTATGGCGTAGCTGCCGTTATACGCACCGTGTGCATTGTTAGCAGATTTTTCCTTGATCGCCAGAAATCCGGCCTTTATGCCTACAGCCTGCGATGCCCCCGAATGACAGAACGCTGGTTATAATGCGCGGCCTTTTGTGTCAGGCAACGTCTGATCATTACTGTAGGTGGCCGTTTTTTATTTTCACGGCTCAGGCAGTAATTGTTCGATTTCACGGGTCAACGGGATACCTGTTGATCCAGGTAGCGGCGCAGGCCAGGCCGCTCAACCAGACTCGCCGAGCCCCTATCTCTGCGCCTGCGAGCCTGCTTTCACAATTTGTCAGGTGGTTTTATGGACAGCATCAACAGCCGCATCGCCGAGGAACTCGGCGTACGCCCACAACAGGTCGAAGCGGCCGTCGCGCTACTCGATGAAGGCTCTACCGTTCCCTTCATCGCCCGCTACCGGAAAGAAGTGACCGGCAGCCTCGATGACATCCAGTTGCGTCATCTGGAAGAGCGTCTGCGCTACCTGCGAGAACTCGACGAACGGCGCATCAGCATCCTTGCCAGCATCCAGGAACAAGGCAAGCTGACCCCGCAACTTGAACGCGACATCAAGCTCGCCGACACCAAAACCCGCCTCGAAGACTTGTACCTGCCGTACAAGCAGAAGCGCCGCACCAAGGGCCAGATCGCCCTGGAAGCCGGCCTCGGCGAGCTGGCCGACGGCCTGTTCAACGACCCGACCCTGACGCCAGACGCTGAAGCCGCGCGCTTCGTCGATGCCGAAAAAGGCGTGGCCGATGTGAAGGCGGCCCTCGAAGGCGCCAAGTACATCCTGATGGAACGCTTCGCCGAAGACGCCGGCCTGCTGGACAAGCTGCGCAGCTACCTCAAGCAGGAAGCCACCCTCAGCGCCCGCGTCATCGCCGGCAAAGAAGAGGAAGGCTCCAAGTTCCGCGACTACTTCGAACACGATGAACCGCTCAAAAGCATGCCGTCGCACCGCGCGCTGGCGATTTTCCGTGGCCGTAACGAAGGTATTCTGAGTTCGGCGCTGAAAGTCGGCGACGAACTGCCGGGCGCCATGCACCCATGCGAAGGCATGATCGGCCAGCAATTCGGCATCCAGAACCAGAACCGCGCCGCCGACAAATGGCTGGGCGAAGTGGTGCGCTGGACCTGGAAGGTCAAGCTCTACACCCACCTCGAAACCGACCTGCTGGGCGAACTGCGCGACGGCGCAGAAACCGAAGCGATCAACGTGTTCGCCCATAACCTGCACGACTTGCTGCTGTCGGCGCCGGCGGGTCCGCGTGCCACATTGGGTCTCGACCCGGGTCTGCGCACCGGTTGCAAGGTGGCCGTGGTCGACTCCACCGGCAAGCTGCTGGATCACGCCACGGTTTACCCGCACGTGCCGCACAACAAATGGGACCAGACCATCGCGATTCTGGCGGCCCTGTGCGCCAAGCATGCCGTGGACCTGATCGCCATCGGCAACGGCACTGCCAGCCGCGAAACCGACAAGCTGGCCGCTGAGCTGATCAAAAAATACCCAGCCATGAAGATGACCAAAGTCATGGTCTCCGAGGCCGGCGCATCGGTTTACTCGGCGTCGGAACTGGCTTCCAAGGAATTCCCGGACCTCGACGTGTCGATCCGTGGCGCGGTGTCGATTGCCCGTCGCTTGCAGGATCCACTGGCTGAGTTGGTGAAGATCGATCCGAAATCCATCGGCGTCGGCCAGTACCAGCACGACGTGTCGCAGCTGAAACTGGCACGCGGCCTGGACGCCGTGGTCGAAGACTGCGTAAACGCCGTGGGCGTCGACGTGAACACCGCTTCCGTGGCGCTGCTGGCCCGTATTTCCGGCCTCAACGCAACGTTGGCGCAAAACATCGTCAGCCACCGCGACGAACACGGCGCGTTCAAAACCCGTGCGGCGTTGAAGAAAGTCGCGCGTCTGGGCGAGAAAACCTTCGAACAGGCCGCTGGCTTCCTGCGCGTCATGAACGGTGACAACCCGCTGGATTCGTCCGCGGTTCACCCGGAAGCCTATCCGCTGGTCCAGCGCATTGCTGCTGAGACCGACCGCGATATTCGCTCGCTGATCGGCGACGCCAGCTTCCTCAAGCGTCTTGATCCGAAAAAGTACACCGACGAAACCTTCGGTCTGCCAACGGTCACCGACATTCTGCAAGAGCTGGAAAAACCTGGCCGCGATCCGCGTCCCGAGTTCAAGACCGCCGAGTTCCAGGAAGGCGTCGAAGACCTCAAGGATCTGGAGCTGGGGATGATCCTCGAAGGCGTGGTGACCAACGTGACCAACTTCGGTGCTTTCGTCGACATCGGCGTGCATCAGGACGGTTTGGTGCATATCTCTGCGCTTTCGGAGAAGTTCATCAAGGATCCGCGTGAAGCGGTGAAGGCCGGTGACGTGGTGAAAGTGAAGGTCATGGAAGTCGATATCCCGCGCAAACGCGTGGGTCTGTCGATGCGCATGAGCGACACGCCGGGCGAGAAAATCGACGGTGCCCGTGGTGCACGTCCGGGTTCGGCGCCACGCCAGTCCCAGAACACCGCACCGCGTAAAGAAACCACGGCGGCGGCCCCGGCCAACAACGCCATGGCTTCGCTGTTCGCCAACGCCAAGCAGTTGAAGAAACGCTGATGGAGATCCCGGCCGGGCTGACCGAAAGCGCTTTTTTCAAGTTGCTGGGGTGTCGCTTGCACAGTCTGGAGACCGGGGTGGCGCAAGTCGCCCTCGGGCTTGCGCCAGAGCTGCGCAATCGCGGCGGCAAGCTGCACGGCGGGGCCTTGTTCAGTCTGGTGGACATTGCCATGGGGCTGGCCTGTTCCAGTACCCATGGTTTTGACCAGCAGAGCGCGACCATCGAGTGCAAGATCAACTACATTCGCGCCGTCGCAGACGGTGAAGTGATGTGCACGGCGCGGGTGATCCACCCGGGCCGCCGCACGCTGGTGGTCGAAGCTGACGTGATGCAAGGCGACAAACTCGTCGCAAAAGCACAAGGCACGTTCGCTGTCCTGTAGATGAATGCCATCGATTTGAGTTAATTTCGGCGCAATGAATCCTGCGCCGGGATTTCCTGTGGGAGCGGGCTTGCTCGCGAAGGCGGTGTGCCAGAGACTTAAGTGCTGGCTGACACACCCTCTTCGCGAGCAAGCCCGCTCCCACAGGGATTGTGGCGTTCCAAAACCAGGCGAAAACGCCAGTTTCAACTTCACCCTTGTAGACCGTCTTGCCCACCCCCATATTGGGGCGACTGACGCGTGAAGGAATCCAACTTGAGCGAACTTCTCAACCGCCGCCTGGCTCTGCTCGGCGAGCGCGCTAACCTCTCTCTGCTCGAACAGTGCCTTCACGGCATCGAACGTGAATGCCTGCGCGTGACCGGCGAAGGTCGCCTGGCGCAAACGCCGCACCCGGAAGCATTGGGTTCCGCGCTGACCAACGAACAAATCACCACCGACTATTCCGAGTCGCTGCTGGAGTTCATCACGCCCGCCCTGCCCGACCCGGCGGATACGCTGGCGAGCCTGGACAAGATCCACCGTTTTGCCTACAGCAAGCTCGGCAACGAGTACCTGTGGAGTCCATCGATGCCGTGCCCGTTGCCGGCCGAGGAAGACATCCCGATTGCCTATTACGGCACCTCCAACATCGGTCAGCTCAAGTACGTCTACCGCAAGGGCCTGGCCCTGCGCTACGGCAAGACCATGCAGTGCATCGCCGGGATTCACTACAACTTTTCCCTGCCGGAAAAGCTCTGGCCGCTGCTTAAAGAGGCTGAAGGTTTTGTCGGCACCGACCGCGACTATCAGTCGTCGGCCTACATCGCGCTGATCCGCAACTTCCGCCGCTACAGCTGGCTGCTGATGTACCTCTTCGGTGCCTCGCCTGCGCTGGACGCCGGTTTCCTGCGCGGTCGTTCGCACCAGCTGGAACAACTGGACCCGGACACTTTGTACCTGCCGTACGCCACCAGCCTGCGCATGAGTGACCTGGGTTACCAGAGCAACGCCCAGGCCGGTTTGACGCCTTGCTACAACGATCTGGCCAGCTACACCGACAGCCTGCGCAAAGCGGTCGCCACGCCGTACGCGCCGTACGTCGAAATCGGCACGCATCAGGACGGTGAGTGGGTTCAGCTCAACACCAACATCCTGCAGATCGAAAACGAGTACTACTCCAACATCCGCCCGAAACGCGTGACCTACACCGGCGAACGGCCGATCCAGGCGCTGGTGGCTCGCGGCATTCAGTATGTCGAAGTGCGTTGCCTGGACATCAACCCGTTCCTGCCGATGGGCATCGATCTGCCGGAGTCGCGGTTCCTCGACGCATTCCTGCTGTATTGCGCGCTGAACGACAGCCCGCTGCTGACCAATACCTCGTGCGGCAACGCGACCTCGAACTTCCTCAGCGTGGTCAAGGAAGGTCGCCGTCCGGGTCTGCAATTGCAACGCGACGGTCATCCGGTGGACCTGAAAGAGTGGGCCAGCGAGTTGCTGGAGAAGATTGCACCCCTGGCGGCGATGCTGGATCAGAGTCATGGCGGCGATGCGCATAGCAAGGCGCTGGATGCGCAACTGGCCAAGGTCAGGGATCCATCGCTGACACCATCGGCCCAGGTGCTGGCGGCGATGGCTGAGCACAAGGAGAGCTTTGCTCAGTTCTCCCTGCGTCAGAGCCAGGCGCATGCGGAGTTTTTCCGCAGTGAACCGCTTTCAAGCGAAGATCAGGCGAAATTTGAAGACCGGGCGCGTTCGTCGCTGGCCGAGCAAGTGGAGCTGGAGCAGAACGAAGTCGGCGATTTCGATGTGTTTGTCGGGTCGTATCAGGCGAGCATTCTGGCGATCAGTAACTAACCTGCATACGCAGATCTCCTGTGGGAGCGGGCTTGCTCGCGAAGGCGGCGTATCAGCCGACATCAATGTTGACTGACACGCCGCCTTCGCGAGCAAGCCCGCTCCCACATGGATAACGATCTACTACTCTCTCTTAGAATTTTCCGCTCATAAGCTCATTCGAAAAAGTTATTTATTTTCGGATTCTTAGATCATTTAGTCTCCTTTTCACGCCGACTCTCGGTCGTCTGAAAAGGAGCTTCTCAATGAAACTGACTTTCCCCCTTCGCCTGCTGGCGGCCGCGTCTCTGGCTGCAGTGAGTTTCTTTGCCCAGGCGGCTGACGTCACCGTCGCCTACCAGACCACCGTAGACCCGGCGAAAGTCGCCCAGGCCGACGGCGCGTACGAGAAAGCCACCAACGCCAAGATCGACTGGCGCAAATTCGACAACGGCGCCGACATCATCGCCGCCATCGCTTCCGGCGACGTACAGATCGGTTACCTCGGTTCCAGCCCCCTGACGGCGGCAATCACCCGCAAAGTCCCGGTAGAAACCTTCCTCATCGCCACGCAGATCGGCGCCGCTGAAGCCCTGGTTGCCCGCGACGGTTCCGGGATCAAAACCCCACAAGACCTGATCGGCAAGAAAATCGCCGTGCCGTTCGTTTCCACCGGCCACTACAGCCTGTTGGCCGCGCTGAAGCACTGGAACATCGACCCCTCGAAAGTCACCGTCCTCAACCTTGCCCCGCCAGCCATTATTGCCGCGTGGAAACGCGGTGACATCGACGCCACCTACGTGTGGGACCCAGCCCTCGGTGTTGCCAAGGAAAACGGCAAAGTGCTGATCACCTCTGGCGAACTGGCCAAGTTCGGCGCGCCGACCTTCGATGCATGGATCGTGCGTAAAGACTTCGCCGAGAAGCACCCGGAAATCGTCACCGCGTTCGCCAAAGTGACCCTCAATGCCTACGCCGACTACCGCAAAGATCCAAAAGCCTGGCTCGCCAATCAATCCAACGTCGACAAGCTGATGAAACTCTCCGGCGCCAAGGCCAGCGACATTCCATTGCTGCTGCAAGGCAACGTCTTCCCGCTGGCGGCTGATCAGGTGATCACCCTCGGCGCGCCGACCACCAAGGCCATCACCGACACCGCCGCGTTCCTGAAAGAACAAGGCAAGGTTGAAGCCGTGCTGCCGGACTACGCCCCGTACGTCAGCGCCAAATACATCACCAACTGATCGGAGTTAATTGCGATGGCTTTGCTTCAGCTGGAGCGCATCAGCGCACAGTACCCAGGTAGCCCCGAACCGGTACTGGCGGATATTTCCCTGAGTCTTGGGCCCCAGCAATTGCTGGTCGCCCTCGGCCCGTCCGGCAGTGGCAAGACCTCGCTGTTGAACCTGATTGCCGGTTTCGTCGAGCCCAGCGCCGGGCGCATCACCCTCGATGGCGTGCCGGTCAAAGGCCCGAGCGCCGAACGCGGCGTGGTGTTTCAGGACGATGCCCTGCTGCCCTGGCAGGACGTGCTGGCCAACGTAGGTTTTGGTCTGGAACTGGCAGGTGTTTCCCGAGACAAACGCGAAATCCGTGCTCGGGAAATGCTCGCGTTGGTGGACCTTTCCGGTTTCGAAAACCGTCGGATCTGGCAACTTTCAGGCGGGCAGAAGCAACGTGTCGGCCTGGCTCGCGCCCTGGCGGCTGATCCGCGCGTGTTGCTGATGGACGAACCCTTCGGCGCCCTCGATGCCTTCACCCGTGAACAGATGCAGGAGTTGCTGCTGCAAGTCTGGCAGCGCACCGCAAAACCGGTATTTCTGATTACTCACGACATCGAAGAAGCGGTGTTTCTCGCCACGGACCTGATTCTGCTGGCGCCGAACCCTGGGCAAATCGTTGAGCGCCTGAGCCTGGATTTCGGTCAGCGTTACGCCGCCGGGGAGTCGGCTCGTTCGATCAAGTCAGACCCGCGCTTTATCGAAACCCGCGAACACGTGCTCGCCAAAGTGTTCTCCCAACGCAGCGCCGCCCAGCGGCAGGAGCGCGCATGAGCACCTATGAAATTCCCGCCGCGACGGTGAAACCGGGCTCGACGGTAATCCCGCTGCGTCGCAGTTTGAACACGCGCTGGATCAGCGTGCTGACACTGGTCGCTCTCGTTGCCATTTGGTGGGCCGTCACCGCCACTGGAATGATCGAACCGCTGTTCCTGCCGCCCCCGTCCGCGGTGCTGCAAAAAGGCTGGCTGCTGGTGACCACCGGCTACATGGATTCAACGTTGTGGCAGCACCTTGGCGCGAGCCTCAGCCGAATCGGTCTGGGCCTGGGCTTCGCGGTGCTGACCGCCGTGCCTGTCGGCATCGCCATCGGCCACAACCGCATTGCTCGCGGCATTCTCGATCCGCTGATCGAGTTCTACCGCCCTATTCCCCCGCTGGCTTATCTGCCGCTGATCGTGATCTGGTGCGGCATCGGTGAGCTGTCGAAAGTCTTGCTGATCTACCTGGCGATCTTTGCCCCGATCGCCATCGCTACGGCGACCGGCGTGCGTACCGTCGACCCGGCCAAATTGCGCGCCGCGCAATCGTTGGGGGCGACCCGGGCGCAGTTGATTCGTCATGTGATTCTGCCGAGTGCGCTGCCGGATATCTTGACCGGTGTGCGCATTGGCTTGGGTGTGGGTTGGTCGACGCTGGTCGCCGCCGAATTGATCGCCGCCACCAGTGGTTTGGGTTTCATGGTGCAGTCGGCCGCGCAGTTCCTGGTCACCGATGTGGTGGTGCTGGGGATTCTGGTAATCGCGCTGATCGCCTTCGCCATGGAAATGGGCTTGCGCGCCTTGCAACGCAAACTGGTGCCGTGGCATGGCCAGGCGCACTAAAAAATCATCATGTGAAAAACCCTGTGGGAGCGAGACCGGCTTGCCGGCGATGGCGGCGTATCAGCCACAGCCATGTCGCCTGACACTCCGCTATCGCGAGCAGGCTCACTCCCACAAAAAGCTCGGCGCCCCGGATTAAAGAGAACACCATGAGCCACCTGACCATCGTCCCCTTAAGCTATGCCCTCGGCGCGCAAATCAGCGGCGTCGACATCAGCCAACCGCTAAGCCTGGAACAGCGCGACGCCATCGAGCAGGCGCTGCTCAAACATCAAGTGTTGTTCTTCCGCGATCAGCCGATCACACCCCAGCAGCAAGCACGTTTCGCCGCCAATTTCGGCGACCTGCACATTCACCCGATCTACCCGAATGTGCCGGAACAACCCGAAGTGCTAATCCTCGATACAGCCGTCACCGACGTGCGCGACAACGCGATCTGGCACACCGACGTGACCTTCCTGCCGACCCCGGCTCTGGGCGCGGTACTCAGTGCCAAGTTGCTGCCGGAGTTTGGTGGCGACACGTTGTGGGCCAGCGGTATCGCAGCGTATGAAGCGCTGTCGACGCCGATGAAAACCTTGCTCGAAGGGCTGACCGCCACCCACGATTTCACCCGTTCGTTCCCGTTGGAGCGCTATGGCAACACGCCCGAAGCGCTGGCCCAGTGGGAAGAAGCGCGCAGGAAAAACCCGCCGCTGTCACACCCGGTGATTCGTACTCATCCAGTGAGCGGACGTCGGTCGTTGTTCGTCAATGAAGGCTTCACGTCGAAGATCAATGAGCTGTCGGAAACCGAAAGCGAGGTGATGCTGAAGTTTCTGTTTGCCCACGCGACACGGCCGGAATTTACCATTCGCTGGCGTTGGCAGAAGGACGACGTGGCGTTTTGGGATAACCGCGTGACACAGCATTACGCCGTGGATGACTACCGGCCGGCGCGGCGGGTGATGCAGCGGGCGACGGTGTTGGGGGATGTGCCGTTTTTCCGGTGAACCCTGAAGTTCTTTATTGGTGTTGATGGCCTCTTCGCGAGCAAGTCGAATCGTCGCACCGCCGCTCCCACATTAGACCTCGGTCACCTGTGGGAGCGGGCTTGCCAGGCACCAAAGGTTCTGGCGCCAAATACTTACTCAGCCGACGAAGGCTTCTCCCAAAGATTGACCCCGCCCTCTTGGGCAAACCGGTCAATCTCCGCCAGCTCTTCCACGCTGAAGCTCAAATTCTTCAACGCACCGACGTTCTCGATAATCTGCTCCGGCCGGCTCGCACCGATCAGCGCCGACGTCACGCGCGGATCGCGTAACGTCCACGCCAATGCCAGCTGCGCCAGGCTCTGACCGCGACGTTTGGCGATCTCATTCAGCGCACGCACATGAGCGATGTTGGCTTCGGACAGGTGCGCCGCCTGCAACGAACCTCCCCCCGGACGATTGACCCGCGCGTCCGCCGGCACGCCGTTGAGGTACTTGTCGGTCAACAATCCCTGAGCCAACGGCGTAAACGCAATCACGCCCGTACCGAGTTCGTCCGTCGTATCCAACAAGTCTTTTTCTACCCAACGATTGAGCAGGTTGTAAGCCGGCTGATGAATCAGCAACGGAACTTTCCACTCTTTCAGCAGCGCGGCCATTTCACGGGTTTTAACGCCCGAGTACGAGGAGATACCGATGTACAACGCCTTGCCCTGTTGCACCGCGGTGGCCAGTGCGCTGGCGGTTTC
This sequence comes from Pseudomonas sp. BF-B-26, assembly GCF_019956495.1. Lineage (NCBI taxonomy): Bacteria > Pseudomonadati > Pseudomonadota > Gammaproteobacteria > Pseudomonadales > Pseudomonadaceae > Pseudomonas > Pseudomonas sp. BF-B-26. The sequence goes on from NZ_JAHBDP010000062.1 coordinate 11,523, forward strand.
TTCCAGCGGCGTGTCCGGGTCGAAGCGGTGGGAATAGAAGATGTCCACGTAGTCCAGGCCCAGGCGCTGCAGGCTCTGATCAAGGCTGGCCAGCACGTATTTGCGCGAACCGCCGCCCTGACCATAAGGGCCGGCCCACATGTCCCAACCGGCCTTGCTGGAGATGATCAGCTCGTCGCGATACTGCTTGAAGTCTTCACGCAGCAAACGACCGAAATTGATCTCTGCACTGCCGTACGGCGGGCCGTAGTTGTTGGCCAGGTCGAAATGGTTGATGCCAAGATCAAATGCGGTACGCAGCAACGAACGCTGGGTGTCGATCGGCGTGCTGTCGCCGAAGTTGTGCCACAGGCCCAGAGACAGCGCCGGCAGCACCAGCCCGCTGCGCCCCACGCGGCGGTAAGGGATGGAGTCGTAGCGGTTTTCGGCAGCGGTGTAGGTCATCGAATCCTCTCTTGTCTGTCTTGAAGTTGGTATCGACTGCTTCGCAAGTTGCCCAGCATACGCCCAGACAAACGCCGATAAACCTCGGACTCGAGAAAATGCTGAAACGTTTCATATGATCGTTCCCATGCTCTGCGTGGGAATGCAGCCCGGGACGCTCCGCGTCCCAATCCAGAGCCGAACGCGGAGCGTCCGTTGAGGCATTCCCACGCGGAGCGTGGGAACGATCTGTGGAACTGCGGCTACTAAGCCCCCGCAAACACTTCCCCCAGCCAATCCACAAACACCCGAACCCGTGGCGACATCTGTCGGTTGTGCGGATACAACACCGAAACCGGCATCGGCGGTGGTGGCGTGTCGATCAGGACTTCCTGCACCAGGCCCAGGGAAATCTGCGTTTCCATTCGGTAATGCGGGCACTGGATCAGGCCCAGCCCGGCGATCGCCGACGCCGCATAAATTTCCGCGCCGAACACTGAAAGCGCCCCATCGATGGCGACTTCCTTCAGCTCGCCATCAACCATGAATTCAAAGGGGAATAACTTGGCAGTCGTGCGCGAGACGTAGTTCACGGCACGATGATGCTTGAGGTCGTCGAGGCTTTTCGGCTCGCCGTATTTACGCAGGTACGCGGGGCTGGCACAGGTAATTTGGCGCAGGTTGGCGACGCGACGGCCGATCAGTGCGGAGTCGCCCAAGGTGCCGGCGCGCAGCACGCAGTCGACGCCTTCGGCGATCAGGTCGACAAAGCGGTCGGCCTCGCTGATGGACAGTTCGATGTCCGGGTAGCGCGCCATGAACTGCGGCAACGCCGGGATGACGAAGTGCTTGGCCAGCGTGCCATGCACATCCACGCGCAACCGGCCCTTCGGTGCGACGCTACGGAATGCCAGTTCGGCTTCTTCCAGTTCCGCCAGCAGCTGCACGCAACGCAGGTAGTACGCCTCGCCGTCCAGCGTAGGCCGCACCTTGCGGGTGCTTCGCTCCAGTAAACGTGTACCGAGCCAGGCTTCGAATTGATTCAGCGTGTGGGTCAGCGTCGCCCGCGGCAGGTTCAGGTCGTCGGCCGCCCGCGTGAAGCTGCTGCGCTCGTAGATCCGCACGAAAACCTTCATCGCTTTGACTTGATCCACGCGAGTCTCCTGACGGTTGATTGTTGGCGATTATTGAACAGTCAAGGCAACTCTCGTGCATTTATCAGCCTGAGTAAACATGTGAATCTGGCTTCACACCCAGCAAACAACTCCCGACTCAAAAGGATTCACCGCCATGACTACTCAGACTTCGAAAGTTGCCATCGTGACCGGCGCCTCCCGTGGCATCGGTGCGGTGATCGCCAGACAACTGGCCAAACAAGGTTTCGCCGTCGCCATCAACTACGCCAGCAGTGCCACCGAAGCTTCAAGACTGGTGGTGGAATTGCGTCAGGCCGGGCATCAGGCCATAGCGATCAAGGCGGATGTAGCGAACGCCGACAACGTACGCCGGCTGTTCGACGAGACCGAAGCGCAACTGGGCAAGGTCGATGTGCTGGTCAACAACGCTGGCATCCTCAAAGTCCTGCCGCTGGCGCAACACACGGATGAGCTGTTCGACCAGAACTTCAACATTCACGCCCGCGGCACGTTCAACACCCTGCGTGAAGCCGCCACTCGCCTGAACACTGGCGGGCGGATCATCAACTTCTCCAGCAGCACCGTCGGCATGAACTTGCCAGGCTACGCGGTGTACATCGCCAGCAAAGCAGCGGTGGAATCCCTGACCCAGGTGTTCGCCAAGGAAATGCGCGGTCGCAATATCACCGTCAATGCCGTGGCCCCCGGTCCGGTGGCGACCGACCTGTTCCTGCACGGCAAGAGCGAAGAGCAGATCCAGACCTTCGCCAAGATGGCCCCGCTGGAACGTCTGGCTCAGCCAGAAGACATCGCTCGCGTTGTGTCTTTCCTGGTCGGCCCGGACTCGGCTTGGGTCAACGGGCAAATCCTGCGCGTCAACGGTGGGCTGGTTTAACTATGCTCAAACTGATACCGAGGTGACCCCCTTCGCGAGCAAGCCCGCTCCCACATTGATCCCGGTTGCTCACAAAATCTGTGTTCAAAGGAAATACCCTGTGGGAGCGGGCTTGCTCGCGAAGGCGGCTATACAGCCAGCACACATCTGAAGGGCGGAACACACCATGCACACCACGATCATCATCTCCTTCGGCCTGGTCCTGCTGGCGCTGATGCTGTTCATCGGCGAGAAAATCGGCTTCAGCCAACAGACACTGACCTACAGCTTCGTGGCCCTGTGGTTGGCGCTGACGTTGATCAACGGCGCCGTTGGCATGGTCACGGCCGGCCAGTCACTGAGTACGGAACTGATGATCGGCACGGTGGTGTTCAGTGTGCCGGTGGCGGCGCTGGTGCTGTTCATGGTGTTGAGCGCCGAGACCTGAAAAAGGCCCGGCGCCACGGGTTCTCGATCAACGCACCAAATGCAGGAACTGCAGGTGCCGCTCGTACTGATCGAGGATGTCGTTGATGATCTGCTCCTTGCTGTAACCCACCAGATCGTAGTCCTGACTGCCCTCGCTCAAATGCACTTCGGCCCGATGATAACGACGGTTGTTGAGTTCCTTGGAACCCATACCGCCACGGGCGAAGGACGGTGTGAAGTAGCCGCGCATCTGCACCTGATAAATGAACGGACGCTCCTCGCCATGACCGATTTCCAGGCTGACGTTGTCGTTGGTCGGGTCCGGCTGAGTGACCACCTTCAAACCCTTCTCGACGAACACCGCCGAGACTTCTTCAATCGCCGGGCGCACCGCCGTATCGAGGAAGCGATAGACCTCATCCCGTGACGGGAAATGTACGGCCTGACTCAAACGCTGACGCCAGCCGCCACGCCGCGAGCCGGACACCGGTGCCAGCGAATGCAGTTGCGCGATCTGCTTCTGCGACTCCAGGTAGAACGCCTTGTGCAGCCCCCACATCATCAGCAGCAAGATCATCGAGAACGGCAACGAGGTCAGCACCACCGCTGACTTCAGCGCATCGATACTGCCGGAGAACAGCAGCGCACTGGTCACCAACGCGGTCATCGCGCCCCAGAACACCCGCAGCCATTTCGGCCCGTCTTCATCGGGATTGCCGCCCTTGGCGGACAGTGTCGATAGCACCACAGTGCCGGAATCGGCAGACGTCACGAAGAACACGAAGCTGATGAACACCGTGACCGCGATCACGGTTTTGCTCCACGGGTAGGTTTCCAGCAGCAGGTAGAGGGTCATCGACGGGTTATCGATGGCCGACATGCCGAGGGCGCTCATGCCGTGGTTGAGGACTTGATCGATGGCGCTGTTGCCGAAGATCGACATCCACGCCAGGGTGAAGCCGAGCGGAATCAGCAGCACACCGAAGACGAATTCGCGGATGGTCCGGCCACGGGAAATCCGTGCGATGAACAGGCCCACGAACGGCGACCATGCGATCCACCAGGCCCAGTAGAACACCGTCCAGCCGCCCAGCCAGTCACTGGGTTTGTCGTAGGCGTAGAGGTCGAAACTCTTCATCGGCAAGGCGCCGAGGTAGTCGCCGATGTTCTGGATCAAGGTGTTGAGCAAGTGCTGAGTCGGGCCAGCAAACAACACGAACAGCAGCAGCGCGCAGGCCAGCAGCATGTTGATGTCGGACATCACCCGCACGCCTTTATCGACGCCGGACACCGCGACGATGATCGCCGCGCCCATCATCAGCGTGATCAGGCCGACCTGAATCCATTGGGTGTGAGCGATGCCGAACAGGTAGTCCAGACCCGAGTTGAGGTGCAACACGCCAAAGCCCATGTCGGCACCGAGGCCGAACACCGTGGCGATGATGCCGAAGCCGTCCACCGCGTAACCGATCGGACCGTTGATGCGCTTGCCGATCAGCGGATAGAGCGCCGAACGCAGGGCCAGCGGCAGGTTATGACGATAAGCGAAGTAGGCCAGCGCCATGCCGACGAAGGCGAACACGCCCCAGCCGTGCAGGCCCCAGTGCAGAAACAGAATCTGCATCGCCTGACGCGCTGCATCCGCCGTGCCCGCTTCGCCTTGTGGCGGTTGCGCCAAATGGGTCAGCGGTTCGGACACGCAAAAGAAGAACAGCGTGATGCTGATCCCGGCGGCGAACAGCATGCCGGCCCAGGACAGGTAACTGAATTCGGGTTCGTCGTGGTCGGCACCGAGCTTGATCTTGCCGTAGCCGGACAAGGCGGTGACCACCACGAAGACCAGATACAGCGTCATTGCGAGCATGTAGTACCAGCCGACCGTGTTGGCCGCCCAGTTTTGCGCTTCCAGAAGCCAGGCACCGGCCTGTTCGGGTATCGCCATGACCACCACGGCGAACAACAAAATAAAGGTCGCCGCGAAATAAAAAACCGGCGGATTCATGCGGACCTGACCGCTGGCGGGGGTGGGCGATGCACTCATGAAAGGTGCACCTCAAGGGGGTGAAACAGGGCAATCAGTAACGGACTCGGCAAAGGCAAGCCTCCTGTTGTGAGCGGGCAGCAAACCGGCGGTTTAACTTGAATGAGCGTTCAAGTTAAACATGAATAGGGTGCTAAGGACTAATCGCAAGGCTCGGCGGTACTGTTCGTACGCTAGCTCAAGGGTAGGTTTGACGCGGGATTTGGGGGATCCGTTCGTTCGGAAATTAGCTAAATGCCATTATTGTCGTTCGCCTTGAAACCATTCGCGGGCAAGCCACGCTCCCACAGGTTTTGCGTCGAACGGTAATTCCGTGAACGACACAAAACCTGTGGGAGCGTGGCTTGCCCGCGATGGCGTCAGTATGACCACTAGAGATTTCGGGATTTACTTCTGCGTCCCATCATCATGCTGCAGATTCGCCTGAGTCAGGTTGCTCCCCGCCGGCACGCTGCGGGTCAGCCAGACATTGCCGCCAATGGTCGAGCCCTTGCCGATGGTGATCCGCCCCAGAATCGTCGCACCGGCATAGATCACCACGTCATCCTCGACAATCGGATGTCGCGGCTGCCCCTTCTGCAACTGACCGTCTTCATCCGCCGGGAAGCGCTTGGCGCCCAACGTCACGGCCTGATAAATCCGCACACGCTCGCCGATGATGGCGGTCTCGCCGATCACCACGCCCGTCCCGTGATCGATGAAGAAGCTGCGACCAATCTGCGCGCCAGGGTGAATGTCGATGCCGGTGGCCGAGTGGGCGATTTCCGCGCTGATCCGTGCCAGCAGCGGTAATCCGGCGCGGTACAAATGATGGGCCAGGCGATGATGAATCACCGCCAGAATCCCCGGATAGCACAGCAACACTTCATCGACGCTGCGAGCCGCCGGATCGCCGTGATAGGCCGCCAGCACGTCGGTGTCGAGCAGACTGCGCAGCCCCGGCAATGCGAGGGCGAAGTCCTGAATGATCTGAATCGTCTTGGCCTCGACCCCAGTGTCGGCCTGGGCACTGTGGCGAGCGGCGTAGCGCAGTTCGAGTCGCGCCTGAGCCAGCAACGCGTTCAACGCAACGTCCAGCGTGTGACCGACGTAGAAGTCTTCACTTTCCTCGCGCAAATCCACCGGTCCCAGGCGCATCGGGAACAACGCGCCGCAAAGGGCTTCGAGAATCTCTGCCATGGCCGCTCGGGAAGGCAACTCGCGACCGCCCTGTTCGGTGCTGGCGCGGCCATTTTGTAGCCGCCACTGGTCACGCGCCGTGCGCAGTTGGCTGACGATGGTCTGCAGTTGCCAATGACTGGAACGCTCGCTCACGGTAAAAACTCCTCACGGGCGGCCGGACTGTCTGGCCGCGTTAACCGCGATTACTTTACGGCATGGTCTGGAAGCCGAATTAAGAACCGATTGTGCTGTGCTCAGCACTTTTTGGCATAAGGCCGATTGGCAGTTGCCCCGCTAAATAGGCGTGCCTATAGTCCTGTCATCTCCCTCCGCCAGTACGGACCCCATGATCAAACAACAGCTTGCCCGCTTTAACCGTCTCGACCTGCTCGGTCATCCCACCGCCCTGGAAAAACTCGAACGCCTGTCGGCCTGGTTGGGCCGCGATGTGTACGTCAAGCGTGATGACCTGACGCCGCTGGCGATGGGCGGCAACAAGCTGCGCAAACTCGAATACCTGGCGGCCGATGCACTGGCACAAGGCGCCGACACGTTGATCACCGCTGGCGCGCTTCAGTCCAACCACGTGCGCCAGACTGCCGCCATTGCGGCCAAGCTTGGCCTGGGCTGCGTAGCCCTGCTGGAAAACCCTCTCGGCACCGACGACGCTAACTATGTCGGTAACGGCAATCGACTGTTGCTGGACCTGTTCGACGCCAAGGTCGAACTGGTGGAAAACCTCGACAACGCCGACGAGCAACTGCAGGCCCTGGCCGATCGCCTGCGCAACAACGGCAAGAAGCCGTATCTGGTGCCGATTGGTGGCTCCAACGCATTGGGCGCTTTGGGTTATGTGCGCGCAGGGCTGGAACTGGCCGAGCAGATCAAGGACACCGGGCTGACATTCGCGGCCGTGGTTTTGGCTTCGGGCAGTGCCGGGACCCATAGCGGTCTGGCGTTGGCGTTGAGTGAAGCACTGCCGGATTTGCCAGTGATTGGTGTCACGGTTTCTCGCAGCGACGAAGACCAGCGCCCGAAAGTCCAGGGCCTCGCCGAACGCACTGCCGAGTTGCTGGGCGTGAGCCTGCCAGCGAGTTTCAAGGTCGAGTTGTGGGACGAATATTTCGGCCCGCGCTACGGCGAACCGAATGCCGGGACGTTGGCCGCCGTGAAGCTGGTGGCAAGTCAGGAAGGTTTGCTGCTGGACCCGGTTTATACCGGCAAGGCCATGGCGGGTTTGCTCGATGGCATCGGCCGCCAGCGCTTCAATGACGGCCCGATCATCTTCCTGCACACCGGCGGGGCGCCAGCACTGTTCGCCTACAAAGACTTTCTGTAAATGATCGTTCCCACGCTCTGCGTGGGAATGCCTCAAAGGACGCTCCGCGTCCAGTGACGCGGAGCGTCACGGGCTGCATTCCCACGCAGAGCGTAGGAACGATCACTTAGCTTGAAAAGGAATAACAAACTTATTATTCATTATTTTCCAATCTAAAGGCACCATCATATAGTCACGCCGCAGGCGAATTTGCAGCGAGACGCATACGATGCTTTAGGGCAGGATATCGCAGTCGTTCAAATCCCGAATTTGCCAACATTCCTAAAAGCGTCTTCATAAGAAAACACAGGGGCTTGTCATGAATTTTTCCGCATTACGTCGAAACCTGCTGGTTGGTTCGCTGGGCCTGGCGCTGAGCGCCGGTCTGCTGGGGCAAGCGGTTGCCGGTGAGCAGCTGCAAAAAATCAAAGACGCTGGCGTGATCAACGTGGGTCTGGAAGGCACTTACCCACCGTTCAGTTTCGTCGACGCCGACGGCAAGCTGACTGGCTTCGAAGTCGAGTTTTCCGAAGCCCTGGCCAAAGAGCTGGGCGTGAAGGTCAAACTGCAGCCGACCAAATGGGACGGCATCCTTGCAGCCCTGGAATCCAAGCGTCTGGACGCTGTGATCAACCAGGTGACCATCTCCGAAGAGCGCAAGAAGAAGTATGACTTCTCCGAGCCGTACACCGTTTCCGGGATTCAGGCGCTGACCCTGACCAAGAACAAAGACACCATCAAGACCGCTGCCGATCTGGCCGGCAAGAAAGTAGGCGTAGGCCTGGGCACCAACTACGAGCAATGGGTGAAAGAGAATGTGCCTAAGGCTGACATCCGCACCTACGAAGATGACCCGACCAAGTTCCAGGATCTGCGCGTTGGCCGCATCGACGCCATTCTGATCGACCGCCTCGCCGCACTGGAATACGCCAAGAAGGCCAAGGACACTGCCGCCGCCGGCGAAGCGTTCTCCCGCCAGGAAGCCGGTGTCGCCCTGCGCAAAGGCGAGCCAGAGCTGCTGGCCGCGGTGAACAAAGCCATCGACAAGCTGCGTGCCGACGGTACGCTGAAAAAGCTTTCGGAAAAATACTTCAGCGCTGACGTCACTAAATAATGGAAGAAGCTTTCCAACTCGCGCTGGATTCCGCGCCCTTCCTGCTGAAGGGCGCGTACTACACAGTGATCTTGAGCCTGGGCGGGATGTTCTTCGGCCTGGTGATGGGCTTCGGCCTGGCATTGATGCGCCTGTCGCGCTTCAAACTGGTGAGCTGGATCGCCCGCATCTACGTGTCGTTCTTTCGCGGCACGCCGTTGCTGGTGCAACTGTTCGTGATCTATTACGGCTTGCCGCAATTGGGCATCGAACTTGATCCGCTGCCGGCGGCCCTGATCGGCTTCTCGCTGAACATGGCGGCCTATGCCTGCGAAATCCTCCGCGCCGCGATCAGCTCCATCGAGCGCGGCCAGTGGGAAGCCGCTGCGAGTATCGGCATGACCCGCGCGCAGACCCTGCGCCGGGCCATCCTGCCGCAAGCGATGCGCACAGCCCTGCCACCATTGGGCAACAGCTTCATTTCGCTTGTGAAGGACACCGCGCTGGCAGCCACTATTCAGGTGCCGGAACTGTTCCGTCAGGCGCAGCTGATTACCGCCCGTACCTTTGAAATTTTCACCATGTACCTTGCCGCCGCGCTGATCTACTGGGTTCTGGCCACGGTGCTTTCGCACCTGCAGAATCAGTTGGAAGCACGGGTCAATCGGCACGATCTGGAGTCCTGACCCAATGATTGTCGTGGAAAAACTGACAAAGCAGTTCAAGGGTCAAGTGGTGCTCAACGGCATCGATCTGCAAGTGAAGGAAGGTGAGGTGGTGGCGATCATCGGGCCTAGCGGCTCGGGTAAAACCACGTTCCTGCGTTGCCTGAATTTTCTTGAAGAACCCACCAGCGGCCGGATCAAGGTCGGTGACATCGAGATCGATGGCAGCCGTCCGCTGAACCAGCAGCAAGGCCTGGTGCGACGTTTGCGCCAGCACGTGGGTTTCGTGTTCCAGAACTTCAACCTGTTCCCTCATCGCACCGCCCTGGAAAACGTTATCGAAGGCCCGATCATCGTAAAGAAAATCCCGCACGCCGAAGCCGTTGCCCTGGGTAAAAAGCTGTTGGCACGGGTTGGCCTGGCGGGCAAGGAAGACGCGTACCCGCGACGCCTTTCCGGTGGTCAGCAACAGCGTGTGGCGATTGCCCGCGCGCTGGCGATGGAGCCGGAAGTGATTCTGTTCGATGAGCCGACCTCAGCCCTCGACCCGGAGCTGGTAGGTGAAGTGCTGGCAACCATCCGTAGCCTCGCCGAAGAGCGACGCACCATGGTCATCGTCACCCACGAAATGGGCTTTGCCCGGGACGTGGCGAACCGCGTGGTGTTTTTCGACAAAGGTGTGATCGTCGAACAAGGCGAAGCCAAGGCCTTGTTTGCCAATCCGAAAGAAGAGCGGACGAAGCAGTTTTTGAGCAAGTTCCTGAATAACGCTCAGCACTGAAACATCGCCTCACTACTTGTTAACTTCCACGGATGGAAGTAACAACCACTCCTACCAACAAAACCCTCGATATATGCTCTTCGCTTATTCACCTCTTTGAACAATAGATAAATTTTTATAGCCGCAGGCGGTACATATATATCTCCTGCAACAGAATAACCTCGCTTAAAATCCAGCCAAGACCCGCACCCTCGCCGTACCGGGCTTCGCCGTCAGCACCCCGCCAAAAGCCCGTAGAACAAGGTCAAATTCGACAGAGCGGTGCAGCTTATTAACTCCACCGTGTAGGATTTTTCTGAATAACACTCGATCCAATACTTAACTAACAAACTCTATTGACACTTATACAAGCGCACTCTTATCTAGTCTCCAACAGGCAATTAACCTCGCACTCGCTCACTATTTAATTTCACACACAGTGAACAGTTTTGTTGCTCGGTAATTCACGCCTTTCGAACTTTCAGAAACGGACTTTCGCTGCAAGGCTTCAAGGAGAAACCCCATGACAAGCACTTCGAACAAACCCGAACTTGCGGCCCCGACCCTGGCGCAATCTCACAAGACCTGCATCAACATCACCTCGGCGGCGCACCTGCTGATCGAGGTGGCGCCCTACTCCGGCATGGACGAAGGCGACCTGATCGAACTGTTCTGGGATAACTGCTACGTGGCCTCCAGAGTGCTGACGGCTGACGATGTCGGCCAACCGGTCCAACTGCGTGTGCCCGAGAGCTTCATCGCCAATGGCACCTCGCACGTTCACTACCGGGTCATGCAGATCGGGCAAGGGCCAACCCTTTCGGCCACCAGACGGGTGCAGATCAAACTCGACTGCCCCGGCGGCCAACCGTCAGCACTGTGCGGCGATGAAAACCAGAGCCTGGAGCCCGTGAGCATCCCCGAGACCATTCGCCGTCAGGGCGTCAACCCGAACCAGATCAAGCGCGGTGTTCCGCTGACCATCGAGCCTTACCTGAACATGGCCGCCGACGACGAAATCACCTTGCGCTGGGGCGATGTGCGCATGGATCTGCCACGACTCAAGGCCGGCGATGTCGGTCAGCCGATCCAGGTCTGGGTGCCGCCGGCGATCATTCTCGAAGCCGGCGAAGACCTGCGGCTGGAAGTGACTTACTGCATCCTCGACCGGGTGGGTAACAACTCCCGCTGGGCACCACCGCGCAGGCTGAAGATCGGTTGCGCCAATCCCTATTTGAAGGTCCGGCCAAAGGAGATACTCATGGCCGCCGAACCTCGCAAACACTGATGATCCTCTGTGGCGAGGGGCTTGCCCCCTCGCCATAGGGTGTGCGCTAACCAACCTTCTATGCATATTCCTAAAAGTTAGTTTATTAATTTTTTATACACGCTTAGGGTATATGCACCGGACCACCGGACATTCTTGTTTTCGTTCGTCGCAACCCTCGCGACGTTTCCATGAGATGTGAGGTAGGTATGGTCCGGAACACAATCACCCCAGTGCAGATCGCCAGGGCATTGCGTGCAGCCAAGGAGCGGCACTGATGTCCAGTCTGGCAGAATCAATCGTCCAGAGTGATCTGGACATCGCCCCGTTGTTGTTGCCCGCGCAGGTCTTGCGTAACGACGCACAAGCCATCAAGGCCGCCCATGAGCTGGCGCAAGTCGCCCGTCTGCAAGCAGCCAAACGCGACCAGCAGCGCAAGCTGCCGTGGTCGGAAATCGAACAGTTCACCCGCAGCGGCCTGGGCAGCATTTCTATCCCGCGTGAGTACGGTGGCCCGCAGGTTTCGTTCGTCACGTTGGCCGACGTCTTCGCGATCATTTCCGCGGCCGACCCGGCATTGGGACAGATCCCGCAAAACCAGTTCGGCATTCTCAACCTGGTGCTTGGCAGCGCCACTGAATCGCAGAAAAAGCAGCTGTTCAAAAGCGTGCTCGACGGCTGGCGGATCGGTAACGCGGGGCCAGAACGCGGCACCAAAAACACCCTTGAACTCAAGGCGCGAATCACCGCCCGCGGCGACGGCTTCGTCCTCAACGGGCAGAAGTTCTATTCCACCGGCGCCCTGTTCGCCCACTGGGTCGCCGTCAAGGCGCTGAACGACGACGGCAAGCAGGTTCTGGCCTTCGTTCGTCGCGGCACTCCTGGGCTGCGCATCGTGGATGACTGGTCGGGCTTCGGCCAACGCACCACCGCCAGCGGCACCATTTTGCTCAACAACGTGCAGGTCGACGCCGAGCTGGTGGTGGATAACTGGAAGATCAACGACAGCCCGAACATTCAGGGTGCCGTGTCGCAGTTGATTCAAGCCGCCATTGACGCCGGCATCGCCCGGGGCGCCATCGACGACGCCATCGAATTCGTGAAAACCCGTGCACGGCCGTGGATTGACGCCAAGGTCGAACGGGCCAGCGACGATCTCTATGTGATCGCCGACATCGGCAAACTGAAAATCGAACTGCACGCCGCCGAAGCGCTGTTGCGCAAGGCCGGGCAAGTGCTCGATCAGGTCAACGCCGCGCCGCTCACCGCCGAGTCCGCCGCCCGCGCCTCGATTGCCGTGGCCGAAGCCAAAGTGCTGACCACCGAGATCTCGCTGCTGGCCAGCGAAAAGCTTTTCGAACTGGCCGGCAGCCGCGCCACCCTCGCCGAATTCAACCTCGACCGCCACTGGCGCAACGCCCGCGTGCACACGCTGCACGACCCGGTGCGCTGGAAATATCACGCCGTCGGCACCTATCACCTGAACGGCACGCTGCCCGCACGGCACTCCTGGATCTAACGACCAGAACACTTTTGACCAGATCTCTGGAGAAACACATGACCATTTCTCACCACGTCGCGGTCATCACCAGCGATGAGCAAGCCCTGATCGTCGCCAGTGACCTGGCCGAAGATTTCAAACGCGACAGCGCCCTGCGCGACCGCGAACGCCGTTTGCCATACCCGGAACTGGAAGTGTTTTCCCGCTCGGGTCTTTGGGGCATCAGCGTGCCAAAAGAATACGGCGGCGCCGGGGTTTCCAACGTCACCCTGGCCAAGGTGATCGCGCTGATCGCCCAGGCTGACGGCTCCCTGGGCCAGATCCCGCAGAACCATTTCTACGCGCTCGAAGTATTGCGGGTGAACGGCACCGATGAGCAGAAAAAACGCCTCTACGCAGAAGTATTGGCCGGCCAGCGCTTCGGCAATGCCCTCGCGGAACTGGGCACCAAAACCGCCCATGACCGCGTCACCAGCCTGACCCCTGATCGGCATGGAGAACGTGCCGGCTATCGCATCAACGGCCGCAAGTTTTACGCCACGGGCGCGATTTATGCCCAGCGCATTCCGACGTCGGTCGTGGACGAAAACGGTGTTCAGCAACTCGCTTTCGTTCCTCGTCATGCCAAGGGTCTGACGGTCATCGACGACTGGAGCGGCTTTGGCCAGCGCACCACCGGCAGCGGTTCGGTGGTGTTTGAAGATGTTTACGTCGCCGTTGAAGACGTGATCCCGTTTCAAAGTGCGTTCGAGCGCCCGACCACCGTCGGCCCGTTGGCGCAGATTCTTCATGCCGCCATCGACACCGGTATCGCCCGCGCCGCCTATGAAGATGCGCTGCATTTCGTGCGCACCAAGACCCGGCCGTGGATCGATTCCGGGAACAACAAAGCCACCGAGGACCCGCTGACCATCAAGAGCTTCGGCCACTTGAGCATTCGTCTGCACGCCGCCGAAGCCTTGCTGGAACGCTCCGGCGAATTCCTCGACAAGGCTCAGGCCGCCACCAACGCCGAGACCGTCGCCGCCGCGTCGATTGCCGTCGCCGAAGCCCGCGCCATCAGCACCGAGATTTCCCTCGCCGCGGGCAGCACGCTGTTTGAACTGGCTGGCAGCCAGGCAACCTTGATTGAACACGGCCTGGATCGCCACTGGCGCAACGCCCGGGTGCACACCCTGCACGACCCGGTGCGCTGGAAGTATCACGCGGTCGGCAATTACTACCTCAATGATGAAAACCCGCCACTGCGGGGGACCATCTGATGGCCGATGCCAAAAAGAAGATCCTGCTCAATGCGTTCAACATGAACTGCATCGGGCACATCAACCATGGTCTGTGGACGCATCCACGGGACACCTCCACTCAGTACAAAACCATCGAATACTGGACCGAACTGGCGCAATTGCTGGAGCGTGGACTGTTTGACGGTTTGTTCATCGCTGACATCGTCGGGGTTTACGACGTCTACCAAAACTCGGTGGATGTACCGCTCAAAGAATCAATCCAACTTCCGGTCAACGACCCGCTGCTGCTGGTTTCGGCCATGGCTGCGGTCACCAAAAACCTTGGCTTCGGCCTCACCGCCAACCTGACGTACGAACCGCCGTATCTGTTCGCCCGACGCATGTCCACGCTCGATCACCTGAGCCGTGGCCGGGTCGGCTGGAACATCGTCACCGGCTACCTCGACAGTGCCGCCAAAGCCATGGGTTTGAGCGAACAGGTGGAGCACGACCGTCGTTACGACCAGGCCGATGAATACCTGCAAGTGCTCTACAAACTCTGGGAAGGCAGCTGGGAAAACGGCGCGGTGCTTAACGATCCGCAACAGCGGATCTACGCGCAGCCCGAGAAAGTGCACAAGGTCGAGCACAAGGGCGAGTTCTATCAGGTCGAGGGTTATCACCTCTGCGAACCCTCGCCGCAGCGCACACCGGTGCTGTTCCAGGCCGGCAGTTCGGATCGCGGTTTGCTGTTCGCCGGGCGGCATGCCGAGTGCGTGTTCATCAGCGGCCAGAACAAACCGTCGACCAAGGTTCAAGTGGACAAGGTGCGCGCCAGTGCCGTCGAGGCCGGGCGCAACCCCGAGGACATCAAGGTGTTCATGGGGCTGAACGTGATAGTCGGCGCCACCGAAGCGCTGGCCTGGGCCAAGCACGCCGAGTACTTGAGCTACGCCAGCGCCGAGGCCGGCGTGGCGCATTTCTCGGCCTCCACCGGGATCGATTTTTCCGAGTACGACATCGATGAACCGATCCAGTACGTGAAGAGCAACGCGATCCAGTCCGCCACCAAGAACCTGCAAAACAACGACTGGACTCGCCGCAAATTACTCGAGCAACACGCCCTCGGTGGTCGCTACATCACCGTGGTGGGCTCGCCTGAGCAGGTCGCCGATGAGCTGGAATCGTGGATCGCCGAGACCGGGCTGGATGGCTTCAACCTGACGCGAATAGTCACGCCGGAGAGCTATGTGGATTTCATCGACCTGGTGATTCCGCAGTTGCAACGGCGCGGGTCGTACAAGACCGCTTACGACAGCGGCAGCCTGCGGGAAAAACTGTTTCACGCAGAGGCGCATTTGCCTGAGCAACACACAGGCTCGGCCTACCGCCGCTACTAAAAGCTTCGCGAGCAAGTCGAATCGTCGCACCGCCGCTCCCACAGGGATTGTGTGAACACCCGAAAACACTGTGGGAGCGGCGGTGCGACGATTCGACTTGCTCGCGAAGAGGCCCGACCCAACACCACACAACTATGCACTGACTGGAAAACCCATCATGAAAAAGACCTGCCTCTCCCACCCAGTCAAAGCACTGGCCCTGGCCCTCGGCCTTTTCAGCTCCATCACCTTCGCCGCCGACGCGCCGCTGAAAGTCGGCACCACCGCCGCTTTCGCCATTCCCCTGGAAGCCGCCGTCGAAGAAGCCAGGAAACAAGGCCTGCAAGTCGACCTGGTGGAGTTCAGCGACTGGATCGCGCCCAACGTCAGCCTCGCTGCCGGCGACATCGACGTGAACTACTTCCAGCACGTCCCGTTCCTGGAAAACGCCAAGGCCGCCGCCGGTTTTGATCTGGTGCCGTTCGCACCGGGGATCATCAACAACGTCGGCCTCTACTCGAAGCAATACAAAAGCTTCGACGAACTGCCGGAAGGCGCCAGCGTTGCGATTGCCAATGACCCGATCAACAGCGGCCGTGGCTTGCAACTGCTGGCCAAGGCCGGGCTGATCACCCTCAAACCGGGTGTCGGCTACAAGGCCACCGAAGAAGACATCATTGCCAATCCGAAGAAGATCAAAATCCTGCAGGTCGAAGCCGTGCAACTGGTACGCGCCTATGACGACGCCGATCTGGTCCAGGGCTACCCGGCCTACATCCGCTTGTCAAAGACCTTCGATGCCGGCTCCGCCCTGCTGTTCGACGGCCTGGATCACAAGGAATACGTGATTCAGTTCGTGATCCAGCCGAAAAGCAAAACCGACCCGCGCCTGATCAAATTCGTCGACATTTACCAGCATTCGCCGGCCGTTCGTGCCGCGCTGGATAAAGCCCACGGCAAGCTCTACCAAGCCGGTTGGGAAAGCTGAATATGACGGCAGCCACGCAACTGCGACTGGAGATTCCAGAGCTCAAAAACGCTGAACAAACGGAACTGCACCCGAACCTGAACCGTGCTCACGTGCGCTTCATCGGCCTGGGCAAAACCTACAACGGCCAGCAAGGTCCGGTCGCCGCGCTGCACGGCATCGACCTGGCGATCCAGCGCGGCGAGGTATTCGGCATCATCGGCCGCAGCGGCGCCGGCAAGTCGTCGCTGATCCGCACCATCAACCGTCTGGAACAACCGAGCACGGGGCGCGTACTGATCGATCAGGTCGACATCGGCGAGTTCGATGAAGACCGCCTGGTGGCGCTGCGTCGGCGCATCGGCATGATCTTCCAGCACTTCAACCTGATGTCGGCCAAGACCGTTTGGCAGAACGTCGAGTTGCCGCTGAAAGTCGCCGGTGTGCCGAAGGAAAAACGCGAGCAGAAAGTCCGCCAATTGCTGGAACTGGTAGGCCTGCAAGAGAAACACAAGGCCTACCCGGCGCAGCTGTCCGGCGGGCAGAAACAGCGCGTCGGCATCGCTCGCGCCTTGGTGCATGACCCGGCGATTCTGCTGTGCGACGAAGCCACTTCGGCACTGGACCCGGAAACCACCCAATCAATCCTCGGCCTGCTGCGCGAGATCAATCAGCGCCTGGGCCTGACCATCGTGCTGATCACCCACGAGATGGCGGTAATCCGCGATATCTGCGACCGAGTCGTGGTGCTGGAACACGGTCGAATCGTCGAACAAGGGCCGGTCTGGGAAGTCTTCGGCAACCCGCAGCACGAGGTCAGCAAAACCTTGCTGGCGCCGTTTCAACACGGTTTGCCGGAAGAACTGCAAAGCCGTTTGCAGGCACACCCACAGTCCTCGGAAGCCGCTGTTGTACTTCGTTTGCGGTTCACCGGCAGCGCGAGCGACGAGCCCGACCTGGCCGCGCTGTTCAGTGCCCTCGGCGGTCGCGTGCGTTTGCTGCAAGGTGGCGTGGAACGGATTCAGGGCCATGCGCTCGGGCAATTGCTGTTGGCGGTGACCGGTTCGTCCCTCGGCGCAGAGGAATTGCGTCAACGCGCCGGCAACTGGGCGCAACAGGTGGAGGTGCTGGGTTATGTGGTTTGATCGCTTGCTGCAAGGCTTCATCGACACCTTCCTGATGGTCGGTGTGTCGTCATTGATCGCACTGCTGGCGGGTATTCCGCTGGCGGTAATCCTGGTCACCAGTTCCAAGGGCGGAATCTATGAAGCGCCAACGCTGAACCGCGCGTTGGGCGCATTCGTGAACCTGTTCCGCTCGATTCCGTTTCTGATTTTGATGGTGGCGCTGATTCCGTTTACCCGTTTGATCGTCGGCACCACATACGGCGTTTGGGCGGCGGTGGTGCCGCTGACCATCGCCGCCACGCCTTTTTTTGCGCGCATTGCCGAAGTCAGTTTGCGGGAGGTGGACCACGGGTTGATCGAAGCGGCGCAGGCGATGGGTTGCCGGCGCTGGCATATCGTTTGGCATGTGTTGCTGCCTGAGGCGCTGCCGGGGATTGTCGGGGGTTTCACGATTACGTTGGTGACGATGATCAACTCGTCGGCCATGGCCGGGGCGATTGGTGCGGGTGGACTGGGGGACATCGCCTACCGGTACGGGTATCAGCGGTTTGATAGCCAGATCATGTTGACGGTGATTGTGTTGCTGGTGGTGTTAGTGGCGGTGATTCAGTTGGGCGGGGATCGGTTGGCGCGGGGTCTCAATAAGCGTTGAGCCTGGCTGAAGTTATTAGTTGTCAGTGATACCGCTTTCGCGAGCAAGCCCGCTCCCACAATGATCGCGTCGTACACAAATCTTGTGCTCACTGCAGGTCAACTGTGGGAGCGGGCTTGCTCGCGAATGGCTGCGAAGCAGTCACCGGCTTCATGGCGTATATTCGGCAAATCCCAATTGCCTGCGCAGCCGACCATGAAACAGACCCCCACCGACCTCGAGCAGATCACCTCCACCACCCTGGGCCATTACAACTCGGTGGCTGAAAGTTTTCGCGAAGGGACTCGCGATCATGATGTCAGCCAGAACATTGCTGCGCTGCTGCGGCATATTCAGGGTGAGGCGCCGTTCGACATTCTCGATTTTGGCTGCGGGCCGGGTCGTGATTTGCAAACCTTCACGCGCATGGGCCATACCGCTGTCGGGCTTGATGGCTCGGAGAAGTTTGCGCAGATGGCCCGACAGGACAGCGGTTGTGAAGTCTGGCAGCAGGATTTCCTGAAGCTGGATTTGCCGGCCGAGCGCTTTGACGGGATCTTTGCCAATGCGGCGCTGTTTCATATCCCGACCCAAGAGCTGCCCCGGGTGTTGAAGGCGTTACACGGGGCTTTGAAACCGGGTGGTGTGTTGTTCAGTTCAAACCCTCGTGGTGAGAATCAGGAGGGCTGGAACGGGCCGCGTTATGGGGCGTACCACGATCTTGAGACGTGGCAGCAATTGCTGACGGCGGCGGGGTTTGTGGAACTGGAGCATTACTACCGGCCGGCGGGGCTGCCGCGGGAGCAGCAGCCTTGGCTGGCGAGTGTCTGGCGTAAGCCGGCGTAGCCTGTCAGAACGCAATCGCGAGCAGGTTCGCGACGGTTTTCTAACGTTGCACAGCGACTTGATAGGTTGTCACTCCCCCGTTCGCGTCAAACGCGGTGATGCTTCGATTGGCCAACTGTCGCCCATCAATCTCTCGTACGCGCACATCAAAATTCGCCACCAGCCTGGTGCCATCGGCGAACGTTGTCTGCTGCACCTGACGATCCTCAGTCAGCCAACGAAAATCTGTCATCGCCTGAGTCGCCAGACGCTCATGCAGCGGGCGGAAGAACACATCCTGACGCGCAATCGCCGGTAACCGCTGCTTCAGCGTCGCCGCACTCAGGTGATACAGCGGCGGCACGTTGTAGAGCAATTGAGTCAGCTCATTCTCGGCGCGCACATTGCTCAACTTAAGGCTGTCGAACAGCCAATGATGGGTGGTGATCACCGAGCCATGGAACACCGCCTGATAAAGCGGCAAGCGCGTTTGCGGAGCAAAGTGAACCGTGCGGTAGGGTTCCTTGAGCGGCACGGTCTTGAAGAAAACCTGCGGCTGTTCATCAGGAAACCAGCGGCCCAGGTAATAGGGCGACTTCGGATTCTTGCTCATATCCGAATCACCCCAGCCGATCACCGGTGTCTGCATTCCATGGGCAAACAGTACCCCTTGGGCCGTGGTGGCGTTGCCATCCTCGGAGCCGGTCGGTAGCTTCAACGTCTCGTTGACCCAGCGCGAGGCGTCGATGTTGCCCTCGGCATTTTGCACCTGAGTCATGGTCGCTCCCACACGGTAGCTGTCGAACAGCATGCCGGTGGCGTAGGCGTCCAGAAACCAGCTATTGAACCCGGCCTTGCTCTGTACAGCCTTGATGCGCGCCTCAAGCAATGGCCGAACACAACGCGGATCGGTGTAATGCCCCGATTGCTGAAACCCGCTTTTGAACGTCCCGGTTTCCAGCACGACCGCACATTCCTGATTGGCTCTGGAGCCCAGATGCGCAGTGGTCCAGTCCGGGTTTTCAGTGATGGTCAGCGCCGTCTCATAGGAATCATAGGGTGCCACCAGGTAACCTGCGGCAACGCCTTGACGCACCGTTTCAGGGTGCCAGAGACCACCTTCCCAACCCTCGCCAAGGCCTAACCATAATCGCGACAAGCCCGCAGCGTTCAGTTGTTCGATCGTCGTGAGTGACAAGGTATTGCCCCAGCGTTCCGGGGTTGCCATCAAAGCATCGGAGAACGCCACTGCCAGCTCTGCACGTAACACGCCGTAGCCGTCAGCCAGTTTTTGCATGTCCGGTTCGACCACAGACTGCCAGCCGCTGCGGGCCTTCTTGTTGAGCGCAGCATTGAGGCTGCGTAGCAACGTGGCTTGCTGGTAACGATCAAGCGGTGGCTCAGCCCGGGCCAGTAACTGCGAGCTTTCGCCGTCAAAACTGGAACGTAACTCGCTGGCCAGCACGCCATTACCGCGCAACTCTTTCAGCAAAGCTGGCCAGCTTCGAACATCTTCCGGTCCGAGCAGGTCGTTACCCCACAGATAAACATGACTGGCGCCCAGGAGCTTTTTGGCTTCGGGAGTCTTCAGCAGTTTGTCGCTCAAGGTTTCGTATTGCCCGGTGTCGACCAACCATTTCCGATAGCGCCTGGCACCCGCCAACAGATCGACATCACCCAACGACAGCTTGAAAGTCAGCGGTGCATTGGGCTCAAGGGAGGTGAATTGATGATGGACAGTCAGAGCAAGGGTGTTGTTTTCGGTGCTGAAGATCAGACGATTGTTGTAAGGGTTGGTCATCAGCCAGTTCAGCGTGAAGCCACCGTGATCAACGCCCCACAGCGGCAGACTCAGGTCTTGGGTGGTATTGAACGCCCCCTGATCGAGCAGAAAGGTTTGCCACAGCGGATCACCGGCAGGCACGTAACGCCCCTCGGCCAGCGGCCAGATCAGCCCTTTTCCCATAGAACTGCCAGGCTGTTTCAGAAAGCTCAGCTCCCCGGAATCACGGGCGATGATGGACAGGGACAGGTCACGCTGATCGAGGGCGGCACTGAGCGTCCAGGCGCCGTCATCCCACTGCCAGTCCATGCGATTGGCGCTTTGCTTGAGGTTGCTGACCTTATACCCGGTAACGCCCGACGAGGCTTGCACTGGCGAATGTTGTGCGGGGGTGACGCGAATCGCCAGCGTGGCGGGATCGAGTTCGACGCGCCACTGCGAATTTTCCAGCACATTGCCGGCCAGCGTCGGGGGTGAACACAACAGAGCGCCGAGCAACAGCACATAGCGCAGACAATGAGTCATCGGTGACATCGAAGCCCCTCCTCCATTTGGAAAGGGACCGTACAGCAACGCACCGGCCATGTAAGTAGGACCGTTCCCAAACGTCACTCGGGAACGATCAACGCACCAATTACTGCGCTTCTTTTTTCGGCTCGTGGATTTTGTACCAGGCCACATACAGCGCCGGCAAAAACAGCAACGTCAGCAACGTCGCAATAATAATCCCGCCAATCATCGCGTAGGCCATCGGCCCCCAGAACACTTCCCGGGCGATCGGAATCATCCCCAGGCTCGCTGCCGCTGCCGTCAGCAGAATCGGCCGGCGACGATGCTCCGTGGCTTGCACCACCGCATCCCACGGTGCATGGCCGTCCTTCTCCAGGGCGTCGATCTGCGTCACCAGAATCACCGAGTTGCGGATGATGATGCCGATCAGCGCCAGAATCCCGAGGATCGCCACAAAGCCCATCGGCGTGCCCGTCGGGATCAGCGCCAGCACCACGCCGATCAAGCCGAGCGGCGCGACGCTGGCCACCAGGAACAGCTTCTGCACGCTGTGCAACTGGATCATCAGGAAGGTCGCCATCAAAAACAGCATCAACGGCACGACCTTGGCAATCGGCCCTTGGGCCTTGCCGCTTTCCTCGACGGTACCGCCAGTGGCGACCTTGTAGCCCACCGGCAAACTGGCGGCGAATTTATCGATGTCGGGTTGGAGTTGCTTCACCAGGTCGGTCGGTTGAATCTCATCGCGCACTGCCGCCTTGATGGTGATGGTCGGTTTGCGGTCGCGACGCCAGACCAACGGCTGCTCAAGTTCATAACGTATGGAAGCGAATGCCAGCAGCGGAATCGACGTGCCGCCCGGCGTGACGATCTGCAAATTCTGCAGGGTTTCCGGGGTGCCGCGTTCGGCGTCTTCCGCACGCCCCACCACGTTGATCAGGTAGATGTCGTCATCGACCTGAGTCACTGGCGCACCGACCACAATGCTGTTCATCAGGTTGGCCACGTCTTCCGACGACAGTCCCAATTGCCGCGCCTTGTCTTGCGCGATGTCGATGCGCAGGACTTTGCCCGGTTCGTTCCAGTCGTAAATGATCTCGCCGATGTGGGTGTTTTTATCCAGTTCGGTGGCCAGGGCGATGGCGTGTTTGCGCACCTGATCGATGTCCTTGCCGCTGACCCGGTACTGAATCGGCCGCCCCACTGGCGGGCCCATTTCCAGCGCCTGGACGTAGCTGCCGATACCGACAAAATCCTTGCGCAGGCGCTCGCGCAAGCGTTGGCTAAGCGCGTTACGCGATTCCAGCCCTTTGCTGACGATCACCAATTGCGCGTAGTACGGGTTCTGCAATTGCTGGTCGAGGGGCAGGTAGAAACGGATCGCACCTTCACCGATGTAGGTGCTCCAGCGCACGATGTCCGGGTCGCCCTTGAGCGTCGCTTCGAGCTTGTCCACCGCCTTGCGGGTTTCGGCGATCGAAGCGTTTTGCGGCAGGTTCAGGTCGACGAGGATTTCCGGGCGGTCCGAAGACGGGAAGAACTGGTTCTGCACGAACTGCATGGAAAACACCGACGCCACAAACAGGGCAACGGTGATGCCGATCGCCCACCAGCGATTGCGCATGGCCCAAAGCAAGCCGTAATTGAACGACCGACCGATGCGCCCCGGTTCGGCGTCGTGAGGCTTCACGTTGGCGCTGAGGATGTGCACGCCGATCACCGGGGCGAACAGCACCGCGACAACCCACGACACGATCATGGCCACCGCGATCACCGCGAACAGCGTGAAGGTGTACTCGCCGGCCGAGCTGGCATTCAGGCCGATGGGCACGAAACCGGCCACCGTCACCAACGTACCGGTGAGCATCGGGAACGCGGTCGAGGTGTAGGCGAACGTGGCCGCCTGCTCCTTGGTATCGCCCATTTCCAGGCGCGTGACCATCATCTCTACGGTAATCATCGCGTCATCCACCAACAGCCCGAGGGCGATGATCAACGCGCCGAGGGAAATCCGCTGCATGGTGATGCCGCTGTATTCCATGAAGACGAAGACCATCGCCAGCACCAGCGGAATCGAGCAGGCCACCACCAATCCGGCGCGGACGCCGAGGCTGATAAAGCTGACGATCAGCACGATCACCACCGCTTCGAACAGCGCGCTGGTAAAGCCGCCGACGGCTTTTTCCACCACTTCGGCCTGGTCGGAAACGTTGTGCACGCCGACACCCACCGGCAGATCGGCAGTCAGGTCGTTCATGCGCTGGTGCAGCGCCTTGCCGAACACCTGGATGTTGCCGCCCTTCTTCATCGCAATGGCGAGGCCAATGGCAGGATGGCCGTTAAAGCGGAATTCCGGTGTCGACGGGTCAACATAGCCACGGCTGATGTCGGCGATGTCGGCCAAGCGATAGAAACGATCGTTGAGCCGCAGGTTGACGTTTTCCAGGTCCTTCTCGGAAGCAAACTGCCCGGACGTGCGCACGGAAATCCGCTCGGGACCGGCCTCGATGACACCGGCCGGGGTCACCGCGTTTTGCGATTGCAGGCTCTGCACCACCTGACGCTGATCGATGCCCAGCGCCGCCAGTTTGCGGGTGGAGAAATTCAGGTAGAGGACTTCATCCTGCTCGCCGACCATCTCGACCTTGCCCAGCCCCGGCACTTCGCGGATCTCGGCGCGGACTTGCTCGACGTAATCGCGCAATTGGCGCATCGACAAACCGTCGGCGGTAAAGGCGTACACCGAACCGAACACGTCACCGAATTCATCGTTGAATCCCGGCCCTTGCAGGCCTTGAGGGAAGTCGCCGCGAATGTCGTTGATCTTCTTGCGCACCTGGTACCAGATTTCCGGGATGTCCTTGGCGCTGGTGGTATCACGCAAGTTTACGAAGACCGTCGACTCGCCGGGGCGGGTGTAGCTTTTCACGTAGTCGAGCGAGTCGAGCTCTTCGAGTTTTTTCTCGATCCGGTCAGTGACCTGCTTGAGGGTTTCTTCCTGGGTCGCGCCCGGCCAGCGAGTCTGGATCACCATGGTTTTGATGGTGAACGACGGGTCTTCCTCGCGGCCCAGGTTCAGGTACGAGAAGACGCCCATCAGCAGCGCGACGAACATCAAATACCAGACAAACGACTGATGCTTGAGGGCCCATTCGGATAAGTTGAAACTCCCTTTCATTGCGGGCTGTCCTCATCGTTTTTCACTTTCTGCCCCGCTTTCAGGCTGTTCACGCCAGCACTGACCACCCGCTCGCCGGACTTCACGCCGTTGGCCAGGACCATCGTTGAGTCAGTGCGGCTGATCAGGCTGACGTCTCGCGGGGAAACGGTTTGGGTCTGCGGATCGATGACCCAGATCCGCGGTTTTCCATCGACCTCCTGGAGTGCGGTCAGGGGCAGTTCGATGCGCGGTTTGATCGCGGAGCTGAGGATCACGCTGATCGCCGTGCCCAGGCGAAACCCCGGTGGCGTGTCGGTCAGTGTCAGGCGGGCGCGACGGGTGCGGGTCGCGCTTTGCGCCTGGGGTTCGATTTCGCGAATGATGGCGGTGGTGGTGATGCTCGGGTCGAGTTGGACGGCCACCTGAAACACCACGTCTTCCGGCAACTGGTCGACCAGGGTGTCCGGCAGGTCGATCACCGCTTCCTTGATGTCCGGCTGCGCCAGGGTTACCACTTGCTGGCCGGCGCTGACGACTTGCCCGGCTTCGGCGTTCCACGCGGTGACGATGGCTTTGTGATCGGCGCGCAGTTCGACGTAGTTGAGCTGGTCCTTGGCCTGATCGACCGCAGCCTTCGCTTGATCGAGGGAGGCCTGGGTGGTTTTGAGATCGGTTTGTGCGATGTCGAGTTGCGCCTGGGCGCCCACGCCGCGATCGAACAACTCTTGCTGACGCCGGGCGTTGGCCTGGGCGTTGATGAGCTGCGCCTGGACGCTGGCCAGATCACCCTGAGCGGAGCGCAACTGGTTCTGCTGATCGGTGGGGTCGAGGGTGGCGAGCAACGCGCCCTTTTCGACTTCGGCACCGACATCGACATGACGGCTGGCAATGCGCCCCGGCACCCGGAACCCGACATTGCTTTCATACCGCGCCTGGATACTGCCGGCGAAGCGGCCCAGGCTTTCTTCGTCCAGGGACTGGACCTTGATGGACAGCACCGGACGCACAGGCTCCGGCGGCGGTTCCTTTTTCGAGCAGGCCACCAGCATCACACCGGCGCATACCAGTAACAGACGCTTCATGGCTGGGCTCCCGCGGCTAAATCCTTATAGGTGTTTTCGGCGATTTCCACCTTCACGCCAGGGTGCAGCAACTGGCCGCCGGCGATGACCACTTTTTCGCCACCCTTCAGGCCGGCGCTGATGATCACTTTGCCCGTCAAGTAGCGACCGACGGTGACGGTGTGCAGCTGTGCCTTGCCCTCGTTGTCCACCAGCCACACCGCCGGCTCGCTGAGATTTTTCGTCAGTGCCGACCAGGGCAGTTCGACCGCCGACTTGCCTGGCGTCTGGGCCGTGGCACTCACCACCGAACCGAGCTGCATGCCTTCCGGCAGTCCGTTGAGCGTGACTTTGACCTGCACCGTGCCGGTCTGCGCGGAGACGGCCGGGGTGATTTCCCGAACGGTGCCGGTGGTTTTGATCGCGGGGTTGTCGAGCAGGCTGACGACCACCGTTTTACCCTCTGGTGGCTCTGTCAGCAGCGATTCGTAGACGTTGAACACGGCGTCGCGCTCACCGTCCCGGGCCAGGCTGAAAATCGGCACGGTGGCCTGCACCACCTGGCCGACCTCGGCCTGACGCGCGGTAATCACCCCCGGCGCGTCGGCAATCAGCGCGGTGTAGCCCAGTTGCTCCCGGGCGTTGGCCAACTGCGCCTGAGCGGCAGTCAGCGCACTCTGACTGCTGCGCAAAGCGGCTTGGGCGGAATCGAACTCGCTTTGGCTGGTATAGCCCTTGGGCAGGAGTTTTTGCTGGCGAACGAAAGCGGCGGCGGTCTGTTTGACCCGGGCCTGTTCGGCAACAACCTGCGCCTGGGCCGAGTCGACGCTGGTTTGCAGGTCCTTGGGATCGAGCTTGGCCAGAACCTGTTTGGCCGAAATACGATCACCGACATCGACTGTGCGCTGGACGATCTTGCCGCCAACGCGGAACGACAGGTCGGTCTGGACCCGCGCCTGAACATCACCGGTCAGGGTCACCGTCGCCGCGTAATCCGCAGGTTTTACCTCTTGCACGAATACCCGCGGACGGTCCTTTTCGACCGGTTTTTTATCGTCACAGGCGCTCAGCAGAACAAGGAGGCTCAGGCCAACCACTGTTTTCAATCCGGGACCCACCATGCAGACTCCTTTGCATTGCACGAACGTGCCAATGGCGATACGACTGTGAGCGTAGAACAGGGTTCCAAGGGTGCGCCTCACAGTTTGAAATAAAGCCTGGCGCACGATGACGTCGACAATAAGGCAGAATCCCGCACCACGCAGCAGGAAGCTTCCCATGCTCAAAACCCTCGCGGTGGCCAATTACCGCTCGATCAATAAATTGGTGATTCCGCTGGGTCGCTTGAACCTGATCACCGGCCCCAACGGCAGCGGCAAATCCAACCTCTACCGCGCGCTGCGCCTGCTGGCGGAAACCGCTCAGGGCGGCGTGGTCAATGCGTTGGCCCGCGAGGGTGGGCTGGATTCGACCTTTTGGGCCGGCCCGGAAAACATCAGCCGACGGATGCGTAACGGCGAAGTCCCGATCCAGGCGAGCGTACGGCACGGCGCCAAACGCCTGCGCCTGGGGTTTACCGGGGAGGACTTCGGATACTCGATCAGCCTCGGACTACCCGACTCCAACGGCCACTTCATGCTACCCGGGCACAGTTCACCCATTGCGTCACGTTTCAGCCTGGACCCGCAAATCAAACGCGAATGCGTCTGGGCCGGGGCGTTTTATCGTCCGGCGAGCCTGCTGGTGGATCGCGACGGGCCTATGATCCGCGCCCGAGCCAACCGCAGCTGGGACGTGCTGGCCCAGCACACACCGACTTTTGACAGCCTGTTCGACCAGGTCGGCAGCTTGCGTACTTCGCCAGAGGTTCTGGAAATGCGCGAGTTCATCCGTCGCTGGCGCTTCTACGATCACTTTCGCAGTGACGCCGATGCCCCCGTGCGCCAACCGCAACTCGGCACCCGCACGCCGGTGCTGCACCACGACGGTCGCGACCTGGCGGCAGCCTTGCAGACCATCATCGAAATCGGCGACCCCGAGGCGCTGCAAGCGGCCATCAGCGACGCCTTCCCCGGCGCGAGACTGAACATCGAATCGCTGCCCGGTGGACGCTTTGCCATCGAGTTTTATCAGGAAGGCTTGTTGAGGCCCTTGTCGGCGGCCGAGTTGTCGGACGGGACGCTGCGCTATTTGCTGCTGGTCGCAGCGCTGCTGACGCCCAGGCCGCCGACGCTGATGGTGTTGAACGAGCCGGAGACCAGTTTGCACCCGGATCTGTTGCCGGCGTTGGCGCGGTTGATTATTCACGCTTCCGAGCAGTGTCAGGTGTGGGTGGTTTCTCATGCCCGGCGGCTGATTTCGGCGGTGCAGGAGGACCCGGAGTGCAATTGCATTGTGTTGGAGAAGACATTGGGACAGACGGGGATTGTGGGGCAGCGGATGCTGGATGAGCCGGCATGGTATTGGCCGGATTGATCTGCGCCTGACAAAAAGCATTCGCGAGCAAGCCCGCTCCCACATTTGATCGGGGACGGACACAAATCTTGACGCAAAAAACTATCCTCCGCATTTGCTGCGGCAACGGAAGACGACTATTTTTCTTTGCGCTGTAGGAAGGATCTTTTTTTCGGATTACCCCTCCAAGGATGCACAGCTTTTGGCCAGACTCCCCGGCCGAACCATCACAAGGAAGAGAAAAATGGCTGACGTAAAAATGCCACAGCGGCTGGATCCGCAGGACATCGTGAAGTTGTTGATGGCGTTGCGCAGGGCGTTGAATACGCGGGGGTAGTTAGAACCTCCCCTCACCTTAACCCTCTCCCCTGCGGGGAGAGGGCTGGGGTGAGGGGGGGTTCTAAAGCCAGACCAATGCTCGAAAATTTCCGTCCTCAAACAAAAAAACGCCGACGCTATATCAGCCGTCGGCGTTTGAAACCTTGAAGGGTTTGATGCTGCGTCGAATCAGAACGCCGGCAATACCGCGCCGCTGTACTTCTTCTCGATGAATGCTTTCACTTCCGGGCTGGTCAACGCTTTGGCCAGTTTCTGAATAGCTACGCTGTCCTTGTTGTCCGGACGAGCCACCAGGAAGTTCACGTAAGGCGAATCTGCACCTTCGATCACCAGCGCGTCTTTAGCCGGGTTCAGACCTGCTTCCAGCGCGTAGTTGGTATTGATCATGTCCAGGTCGACCTGGTCCAGGACACGCGGCAGCATGGCCGATTCCAGTTCCTTGAACTTGAAGTTGTGGGGGTTCTTGGCGATGTCTTTCGGGGTAGCCAAGGCGTTTTTCGGGTCTTTCAACTCGATCAGGCCAGCTTTCTGCAGCAGGATCAGGGCGCGGCCGCTGTTGCTGCCTTCGTTCGGGATCGCGATGGTTGCGCCGTCTTTCAGCTCAGCCAGGGTTTTGACTTTCTTCGAGTAACCGCCGAAAGGTTCGACGTGTACGCCGATCACGGTCACCAGGTTGGTGCCTTTGCCTTCGTTGAAGCTTTTCAGGTATGGCAGGGTCTGGAAGTAGTTGGCATCCAGACGCTTCTGGTCGACCTGTACGTTCGGCTGAACGTAGTCGGTGAATACTTTGATTTCCAGGTCCACGCCTTCTTTGGCGAGGGTTGGCTTGATCAGTTCCAGAATCTCGGCGTGTGGAACCGGGGTCGCCGCCACCACCAGTTTCTCGCCAGCCTGGGCCAGGCCCGCGGTCAGGGCAGCCGCCAATGCGGTGAACAACAGAACCTTTTTCATGCAGTGTCCTTATCGAAAATCACGGTCGTCATCGACGACGGCTTGTTTAGTACAGGTGCCAGTGAAGTGCTATCGCTGGCGTGACGCGGACAATACCGGGATTTTTTATTCCCGAACAATATCTTTTATTCACTTTCATATTCCATTTTGTTCATACAGCTCTAACTCACGCATCTACCCGTAGGAGCAAAGCTTGCTCGCGATTCTGGCGACGCGGTCTGTCTGGAAAACGCTATCGCGGGCAAGCCTTGCTCCTACAAGAGCGCGGTGTTTTTGAGGAGTTGTTTCAAGGCTTCTTTCTCTGCGATGGAACCATTGCCGAGGATTTGCTTCAGTTGCCGCTCAATCTGCACCAATGACGCAGGCGCTTCAGGCAGATTCAAATGCTCGGGCAAAATCTCATCGCCGGTGCTGACCAGCAACGCAAAGTGAATGACGTTCTCCAGCTCCCGGGTGTTGCCCGGCCAACTGTGTTGCTCTAACAGATGCTGCGCGGCTTCGCTGATCAGCGGCACTGGCAGGTCCAGGCGCTGGCTATAGATGCCGAGGAAATATTCGGACAGCGACAGAATATCGCCCACTCGTTCACGCAAGGCTGGCAGTTCAAGCTGGCCTTCGCTGAGGTAGTGGTAGAGCCGCTCATGGAATTTTCCAGCGGCCACCGCTTGAGCCAGGTCGATGCTGGTAGCCGCCACCAGGCGTACATCCACCGGGCTGGGTTGGTGAGCGCCGACACGGGTGACTTCGTGGTTTTCCAGCGCCGCGAGCAATTTGATCTGGATCGGCAGCGGCAAGTCGCCGATCTCATCCAGGTAGAGCGTCCCGCCGTTGGCAGAACCGAACCAGCCCGCGCGACTGCTGGCCGAACCGCTGTAACTGCCAGCGGCATAACCGAACAATTCCGCATCGGCGTAGGTCGGACTGATCGCGCCGCAGTTGACCGAGACGAACAACCCGCCACGATCACTCGCACGATGGATGTGCCGCGCGAGCAACTCCTTGCCGCTGCCGGTTTCGCCACGGATCAATACCGAGATCGAGCGCGGCGCCAATAGCTCCAGCTCCTGGCGTAACTGACGGGAACGCGGATCGACAAACACCAGCGCCTTGGCGCGAATGCTCAGGGGACTTTTTTCGGCGTCGGGGAAAGTCAGCAATGGCTGACCGAAGGCTTCAAAACTCATGGCAGACTCCCGCCCAAAACCGCCGGGAGACGGTGGGCGTTTTTAAAAAACAAAAGCAAAAAAGAAAAGGTTCAAGCGCGGCGCAGGGCGTGGTGTTCCATTCGGTTTTGCAAGCGATAGAGATAAGCAAAACCCTGCTCCCAGCGCTGGTGACCGGACTTCACATTGATGTGTCCAGCACCCGACAAAATCCCCGCCTCGGCGCCCCAGTTGCGCGCCAGCTCCATCGCACGCGGCGCGCTGACGGCGCTGTCGTTGTCGGAGCTGACAACCTGACTCGGGAACGGCAGCAGGTGGGTTGGAATCGGCGCGAAATTGCGCAGGGCCGGTGCGCAGGCCGCACGCTCGACGTCCGCCGGGGCGACCAGCAAGGCGCCGCGAACCTGACGCAAATACTGCACGGGCGCCGTGGCGGCCCAATGCGCGACAGTGATGCAACCCAGGCTATGGGCGATCAGGATCACCGGGGTGCTGTCGGCGGCAATCGCCTCAGCCAGTGCCGCGACCCAGTCTTCACGACGCGGCGTCAGCCAGTCGGCCTGTTCCACCCGCGCGCTATTCGGCAGGCTGTTCTGCCAATGGCTTTGCCAATGATCTTCTGGCGATCCTTGCCAGCCCGGCACAATCAGGTAGCGAATTGATTCGTTGCGCATGGGGGAACTCTCCTGCTGCGTGTCTGTTCCTGAGCGAGTATAGGGAGGAGAGTTATATCCGTTAAGGAATAAGAAGCTATTTATTAAGATCCATATCGAATATGCAACACGATCCATGTGGGAACGGCGGTGCGCACTTTACTGAGGACAAAAAAAGGGACCGCACCCTGCCAAGGAGACGGCCCCGGAAACTCAACATTTGATAGCGCGATGATTGGCTGTAATGGTTATCTAATAAAGGAATATTTAATTACTTTGTTAGATCCAAAACACATATATCAATCAGCGATACAGCAACCACCAAACAGCCCTGCTTGCGTCATAACGTATCGTCCTTTTGGGTCAGATTGATGACGGGCTGAGTTTCCGGACACATCGATCAAGCCTGAGCGGCACGCACCTCCTGCTCCTCTGTTGCTTCCTTGCGCACAAATCGATTCGCACGCCCAAACGTCCCGAAATCATTGAACCGCACCCCCATCTCGCGCATCACTTTATGCGCCACCGACACGGTCATCTGACGGATGTAAAACGGTTCCTTCACCACAAAATGATGAATCCCGTGCGTGCTGCCGAAGTTGAAGCAGAACGCCTGCAACGGCCACATCCACCAAGGGTTCAGCACCTGGGTCTGCTGGATCACATTGCCCGGCTCCACGTCACCGTAGTAGTGCATGTTCGAGCTGACGAAATGCAGGCAAAAGGTACGCAACACGTTCGGGCCGATGATCACCACGGCGGCGATATCGATCACCTGCATCACCGCCAAAGTAGTCGCCGACCATTCGATAGGCGTACCCAGCAGATGAGCGATGCCATTGGCCGCATGGAAGCCCAGGAACATGTACCAAGCGCCCCAATGCACCAGCGCCAGCGGCGCGTAGACCTTCAGCGCGCGCTTGATAATGCTGATCTTGTGAGCCCAGGTCCTGGCCCGCAGCATACGAATGAACGCTGACATCACGTTGTCGCCGACCATCAAAAGCCGCGCAAAACCCCAGGGTTCGCCGTTGGTAATGGCGCGCTCTTCCATGTCGGATTCTGTGCCGGAGACTTTGTGGTGATTGAGGTGCAGATGCCGACGAATCCACGGATTGATCGTGCTCGGCCGCGCCAGCCACACCAGTCCCATCATCAGGTTGTGCGGCACGCGCTGTTTGCGGAAGTACATGCTATGAATCAGATCGTGTTCCAGCTCGTGGGTCAACGAGGCAAAAAATGCGTTGAGCAACAGGCATGCCCACCACGCCATGTGCCCGGTCATGTAGAGCGTCGCCGACCCCATCATGCCGACCAGCGCGAAGGCCAGAATACCCGCGCCCAAGGCGTCCTGATGGTTGAGAATCGGGTAGCGCTGACGCAGTTCGACCCCCTTGGCCAGCACCACTTGGCGAATATGCGCTGATCGCTGAGCAACATTCAGTCGCTGGGGACTTGCAGAAGTACCGTGCATGCTTCCATCCTCTGGTTATTGATGTTCGCATCCTGCCTTGTGAGCCCTCGCAAAGCGGTAGCCGTGAACGCCAACCCGTTGACCGGAAGCGCCAATCAGTATGACTGAACCGACCTCCCTCGCCAGCTGGACCCGCGCCCTGCGCAAGCAACTCGATGCGCTGGGCCTCGACAGCACCGCCCTGTGCCAACAGGCGGGGCTCGACCCGCAACTGATGGACGACCCGAACGCCCGTTACCCGTTGTCCGGTACCACGCGCCTGTGGGAAATCGCGGTGCAAGTCAGCGGCGACCCGGCGATTGGTTTGCGGGTATCGCGCTTCGTCAGCCCCACCACGTTTCACGCACTCGGTTATGCGCTGGTAGCCAGCGGCAGTCTGCGAGAAGTGTTCGAGCGCATCGTGCGTTATCACCAGGTGGTCAGCGATGCCCTGGACCTGGAACTGACTCGCGCCGAGGACCGCTACCGTTTCCGCCTGAAAATCCCGCCTGGCAATCCAGCCCCGGCCTTCGAAGCCATCGACGCCTTCACGGCGATTTACGTACGCACCTGCCGCAATCGCCTGGGCCGCGATTACGCCCCGCTGGCTGTGTACCTGCGTCGTCCGGAACCGGTGGACCCGCATCAATGGCACAAAGTGTTCCGCTCGCCGGTGTATTTCAACGCCGATGAAGATCGATTGGAGTTCGCTCTGCTGGATTTCGACAGCCACCTGGACGACGCCAACCCGGAACTGGCCGAGCACAACGAAACCGTGCTCAAACGCACCCTCGCCCAACTCAAACCCCTGACCTGGGAACGCAAGGTTCGTGACGCCATCGAGGAGCAATTGCCGGAAGGCGAGCCCAGCGCCGAACACATCGCCCAAGCCCTGCACCTGAGTTTGCGCAGCCTGCAACGGCATCTGGCGGACGAGGGTTGTCGGTTCGATACGCTGCTCAACGAGAGTCGCGAGAACCTGGCACTGCTGCATCTGCGCGATCCGCAATGCTCATTGAGCGAGATCAGCTATCTGCTGGGATTTGCCGACACGAGCAGCTTCAGCCGCGCGTTCAAGCGCTGGACCGGGATGACACCGGGGCAATTTCGGGATGGGTTGCGGTAAAGGATCCGAGAGGTGTGGTGCCTCGTCCGGCCTCTTCGCGAGCAAGCCCGCTCCCACAGGGGAATGCATTTCAACATGTGGGAGCGGGCTTGCTCCGGGCGGCGTTCCGACGAAGGCGATAGCCCAGACATCGCAGAAACTTCAGCGCCCCCGATCCCGCCGCAATAACTTGCGCACCCGCTTCACCAGTTCACTCACGGCAAACGGCTTGAGCAGGTAATCATCTTCATGCAACTCCAGATCGCGCAGGCGATCCTCGATGCCGTCCCTGGTGGTCAGAAACAGCACCGGCGTGTCACCGAGCTTGCGGATCTGCTGCAGCAACTGCCAGCCATTGAGCCCGGGCAGCATCACGTCGAGGATGATCAGCTCGTATTCGCCAGACTCGATGAAACGGCGGCCGTCCATACCGTTGACCGCCACATCGACTGAGTAGCTTGCCTCGTTCAGACCTTTAGCCAGGAGTTTGGCGGTCTCGGGTTCGTCTTCCACTAACAGCACACGCATGGCACACCTCGATTGTCGTCATCACAGGCTAGGCGCCTTCACGTCCAAAGCCCACCCCTAATGCCGGGTTTCAGATAATCGCCAACATTTGCAACCGTTGTGCATCCAGAATCTCGATCTCGCCGTACCTGAGATTCACAATCCCCTGCCCCTGCAAGTCCTTGAGAATCTGGTTGGTGGTCTGGCGCGACAGCGAGAGCATCGACGCCAATTGTTCCTGGGGCAGTTGCAACACCCGTCGCGGCGGGTCGATTTCGCCGTAACCCTCGGCGATCATCAGCAAGCGATGAGCCAGTCGAGCGGCGGTTGGCATCAGGCTCAGCTGTTCGAGATTGATGAAGGTCAGGCGCAATTTCTGGCTCATCAGCAACGCCAGTTGCCGCCAGTACGCCGGTTGCTCATCAAGCAACCTCAGCAGCACGGTTTGCGGGATGTGCAACAGGACGCAATGACCCAGACCGAACGCATCATGAGTGCGCGGCTGACCATCAAACAGACAGATTTCGCCGAACCAGTGGGGCGACTCCACCAGGCTCAACAGCGCCTCCTTGCCCTGCTCGCTCACTGCGCCGATGCGCACCGAACCTTCGAGCACCGCGTACAGCCCGCACGGTGGATCGCCGCGTTTGAACAGCCGCTGGCCTGGCGACAACCGCCGCACCCTGGCGGCGGCCAGCAGACTATCCTGTAAAGGAACAGGTAAATGGCTGAACCACTGCCCTTTATCCAGCCGCGAACGCCAAACCTGCATGTCCATGAAAACTCCTGGAGATTGTCGCCTGCCTGACAGAGCAAAATGTGGACCCGGGGCATGATCCATCACCCAACAGGAGGAACAACAATGAAAAGCCTCGTCGACCATCTCAGTCAATACGCCGCCTACCACCGTGACCCGCGCAATATTGCCAGCCACTTTATCGGTATTCCGCTCATTGTGGTGGCGGTTGCGGTGTTGCTCTCGCGGCCCCAATGGGTCGGAGGCTGGGTTTCACCGGCGGTGCTGATTGCGCTGGCGTCGGCGTGGTTTTACTTGCGCCTGGAATTGCGCCTCGGGGTGTTGATGACCGTG
This sequence comes from Pseudomonas sp. BF-B-26, assembly GCF_019956495.1. NCBI lineage: Bacteria > Pseudomonadati > Pseudomonadota > Gammaproteobacteria > Pseudomonadales > Pseudomonadaceae > Pseudomonas > Pseudomonas sp. BF-B-26. The sequence continues at coordinate 46,572 of NZ_JAHBDP010000062.1, forward strand.
TTGCTCGGCCTGTGCATTTGGGCAGGCCAGGTTCTTGCGCAGCAAAGCACGCTGATCTGGCTGGCAAGCGGCATCGGGATGTTTGTGGTGGGTTGGGCGATTCAGTTTGTCGGTCATCACTACGAAGGGCGCAAACCGGCGTTCGTCGATGATGTGACGGGGTTGATTGTCGGGCCGTTGTTTGTGGTGGTTGAGCTGGCGTTTTTGCTGGGGTTGCGGCATGACCTCAAAGAGCAGATCGAGGCGCGGGTGGGTGGTGTGCGTTTGCGACAGAAAGGCGCAGCGGCGTAAGACGCCTTCGCGAGCAAGCCCGCTCCCACAGGGTTTAGAGTTGGCCACAGATGTGTGTTCAACGCAGATTCACTGTGGGAGCGGGCTTGCTCGCGAAGCTTTTGCTTTAGAGGTTGGCGAGTTTCTGCCAGACCTTCGGCTTGAAGAACAGCGTCTCGCCTTTCGCCAACCCGATCAGGCTGTCGTGATCTTTCACCACTTCAGCTTCGATCAATTCGCTCTGGCCTTCGACCTTCAGCGTCACCCGTGTCGTCGCGCCCAACGGGCGAATATCCCGCACCTCGGCCGCGTGGTGATCCTCCAGCTCATGACGCGACAGCGACACTTCGTGAGGACGGAACAGCACATGGTTGTCGTCACCCAGATGCAGCCGGTTCGAGTCACCCAGGAAGTGATAAACGAAATCACTGGCCGGGTTTTCGTAGACGTCGCCCGGTGAGCCGATCTGCTCGATCACGCCCTTGTTCATCACCACGATGCGGTCGGCGACTTCCATCGCTTCTTCCTGGTCGTGGGTCACAAACACCGAGGTCAGGTTGATGTCCTCGTGCAGGCGTGCCAACCAGCGACGCAGTTCTTTACGGACCTTGGCGTCGAGGGCGCCGAAGGGTTCGTCGAGCAGCAGAACCTTCGGTTCCACCGCCAAGGCACGAGCCAAGGCAATACGCTGACGCTGACCGCCAGAGAGTTGTTCCGGGTAGCGATCCGACAGCCAATCCAGTTGCACCATGTTCAGCAGCTCGTGGACTTTTACCGCGATCTGGCTTTCGCTCGGGCGCTGGTTTTTCGGCTTCATGCGCAGGCCGAACGCGACGTTGTCGAACACAGTCATGTGGCGGAACAGCGCGTAGTGCTGGAACACGAAACCGACGTTGCGATCACGCACATCGTGGCCGGAGACGTCTTCACCGTGGAACACGATGTTGCCCTGATCCGGGGTTTCCAGACCGGCGATGATCCGCAGCAGCGTGGTTTTACCGCAACCCGAGGGGCCAAGCAGCGCCACGAGTTCGCCGCTTTGAATGTCCAGGCTGATGTTGTCCAGCGCCTTGAACGCGTGAAAGTTCTTGCTGACGTTACGCACTTCGATCGACATGACTTATTCCTCCGCGGCGCTGGCGCGCAGGCGGTTAATACGGTTTTCGCTCCACTGCTTGAGCAGCAGGATGAAGAGCGCCAGGATCAGCAACAGGCTCGCCACAGCGAACGCGGCCACGTGGTTGTATTCGTTGTAGAGGATCTCGACGTGCAGCGGCAGGGTGTTGGTCACCCCGCGAATGTGCCCGGAAACCACCGACACCGCACCGAACTCACCCATGGCCCGCGCCGTACACAGCACCACGCCATAGATCAGGCCCCATTTGATATTGGGAACGGTGACGTGCCAGAACATCTGCCAGCCATTGGCCCCGAGCAGGCGCGCGGCCTCTTCTTCCTGCGTGCCTTGTTCCTGCATCAGCGGGATCAGCTCGCGCGCCACGAACGGCACGGTGACGAAGATCGTCGCCAGCACGATACCCGGCAACGCGAAGACGATCTGGATGTCGTGATCCTGCAGCCACGGCCCGAACAGGCCCTGGGCGCCGAACATCAACACATAGACCAGACCGGCGATCACTGGCGAAACCGAGAACGGCAGGTCGATCAGCGTGACCAGCATACTTTTGCCACGGAACGAGTACTTGCTCACGCACCATGCAGCGCTGACGCCAAACACCAGGTTCAGCGGCACCGAAATCAGCACGGCGATCACCGTGAGTTTCAGGGCCGACAAAGCGTCGGGTTCGAAGATCGCGGTGAAGAACGCACCGATTCCGAGCTTCAGGCCCTGAGACACCACGATCACCAGGGGCAGCAACAGGAACAGGGTGAACACCAGCCAGCCAAGGCCGATCAGGATTCGCCGCGATGAAGCGCTGCCGCGGCGGGCGGCGTTCGAGGAAGCAGCAGCAATAGACGATTGGGACATTTCTGCGCCTCCTTATGGGGTTTCGATGCGTCGTTGCAGCAAGTTGATCAGCAGCAACAGGACGAAGGAAACCACCAGCATCAGTACACCAATGGACGTGGCGCCGGTGTAATCGTACTGGTCGAGTTTGACCATGATCAGCAGCGGCAGGATCTCGGTTTTCATCGGCATGTTGCCGGCAATGAAAATCACCGAACCGTACTCGCCGACCCCGCGGGCAAAGGCCAACGCGAAACCGGTCAGCCAGGCTGGCAACAGCGCGGGCACCAGAATATGGCGGAAAACCTGTAGCGGTTTTGCACCGAGGCACGCCGCCGCTTCTTCCACTTCACGAGGAATATCGGCCAATACTGGCTGTACGGTACGTACTACGAATGGAAGTGTCACAAAAGTGAGGGCAAGGGTGATGCCGAGGGGGGTATACGCGATCTTGAAACCCAGGTCCGCTGCAAACTGACCCACCCAACCATTGGGCGCGTATAGCGCAGTCAGCGCGATACCGGCCACGGCGGTGGGCAATGCGAAGGGTAAGTCGATCATCGCATCGATGACTTTGCGTCCAGGGAAGGTATAGCGCACCAGCACCCAGGCCAGCAGCGTGCCGATGATGCCGTTGATGATCGCGGCATAGAGCGCGGTGCCGAAGCTGAGCTTCAACGCCGCCAGCACCCGTGGCGCCGAGATAATTGCCCAGAACTGGTCCCAGGTGAGTTGAGCGGCATGCACGAACATCGCCGCCAGTGGAATGAGCACAATCAGGCTGAGGTACACCAAGGTGTAGCCCAGCGTCAGCCCGAAGCCGGGTATGACGGGGGAGATACGACGCGACATAAAAGTCCTTGGTTGATAACGCGCTAAGCCCCGACAACAAGATCGGGGCCGTTGGCTTATGCCTGGCAGTCAAGGACTGAACACTGCAACCCCTGTGGGAGCGAGCCTGCTCGCGATAGCGCCTGGTCAGCCAACATTGATGTTGAATGTACCGCCGTCATCGCGAGCAGGCTCGCTCCCACAAGTTGCCCCCCTAACTGACCGTTGGCATATCTATTTCAGGTTATTGCGCCTGATAAATCTGGTCGAACACGCCACCGTCGTTGAAGAATTTCGGCTGAGCCGCTTTCCAGCCGCCGAAGTCCTTGTCGATGGTCACCAGGTCCAGTGTCGGGAACTGTTTGGCGTATTTGGCGGCAACATCCTTGTCACGTGGACGATAGAAGTTCTTCGCCGCGATTTCCTGGCCGACCGGGCTGTACAGGTGCTTGAGGTACGCTTCGGCGATCTCGGTGTTGCCCTTTTTCTCGGCATTCTTGTCGACCACGGCGACCGGAGGCTCGGCGAGGATCGACAGCGAAGGCACGACAATGTCGAACTTGTCAGCGCCACCGTCTTCTTTCAGGGCCAGGAAGGCTTCGTTTTCCCAGGCCAGCAACACGTCGCCCTGACCGTTGTTGACGAAGGTAATGGTCGAACCGCGAGCACCGGTGTCCAGCACAGGAACGTGTTTGAACAGGGTTTGCACGTATTCCTTGGCTTTCGCTTCGTTACCGCCATTGGCTTTCAGGCCATAGGCCCACGCCGCGAGGAAGTTCCAGCGTGCACCGCCGGAGGTTTTCGGGTTCGGGGTGATGACTTCCACGCCGTTCTTGGTCAGGTCGCCCCAGTCCTTGATGCCTTTAGGGTTGCCCTTGCGCACCAGAAACACGATGGTCGAGGTGTAAGGCGTGCTCGCTTGCGGCAGACGCTTCTGCCAATCCGCCGGCAGGGTCTTGCCGAGTTTGGCGATTTCATCGATGTCACCGGCCAGGGCCAGGGTCACCACGTCGGCACGCAGACCGTCGATCACTGCCCGACCTTGCTTGCCAGAACCACCGTGGGATTGCTGGATTTTCACGCTGTCGCCGGCGTGGTCTTTCTGCCAGAACTTGACGAATTCGGCGTTGTAGTCCTGATACAGCTCGCGAGTCGGGTCGTACGACACGTTAAGCAGTTCGTAATCCTTGGCAACCGCGGAACCCGCAAAAAGGGCACTGGCCAGGGCGGCCAAAGCGAAATGACGAATCGACGACATGGTGAAAGCTCCTGGAATTCTGATTGTGTTGGCTTTTTATGGTCTGGAATCAGGGTTGCCTGTCAAAGATCGCAGCCTTCGGCAGCTCCTACACAAAGCCCCCCAGGAGCTGCCGCAGGCTGCGATCTTTGATCTTTGATTCAGCTCGGTTTGTTGCTTGGGTTCTGCAACCGGAATTTCTCTTTGCGTTCGATCTGGACCACCTGGGCGTTGTGCACGGTGATTTCCACTGCGCCAAAACGCAGATCGCGCAAGGCGCTCTGGATCTCACGCAAAATGGTTGCTTCGTCCTGGCCGTCAACGCTACGTAGGGATGCGCTCATGGTGCTGCTCCTTCAACTAGAGGTTGCCTGGCAGTGGCGGGACTGCTTGCGGCGTGAGACCAATAGTAGATAAGCGCAGATATTCTTAAAAAGACTATTTAAGAATTTTAATATAACCAAAAGGCTGTTCGAAGACTGAGAAGGAACGCGGAGCGTCCCGGGCGGCATTCCCACGCAGAGCGTGGGAACGATCAGTGCTGCAGAATCTGTGGAGTCCGGTACCAATCCAGCTGCCCGGCCGGCACCGGTCGTCCAAACCAGTACCCCTGCCCCAGATCGCAGCCGTGTTCGAGCAGGAAACCCGCCTGCTCGACCTGCTCGATCCCCTCGGCATGAACCTGCATCCCCATGCTCTGGGCCAGCGCAATGATCACCCGCACAATCGCCGCGTCATCCTCATCCCACGGCAACCCCGCCACGAAGCCCTGATCGATCTTGAGTTTCTGTACCGGCATTCGCTTGAGGCGCAGCAACGACGAATAGCCTGTACCGAAGTCATCGATGGCCAGCCGAACGCCTAATTCACGCAACCTGTGCATCTGCTCCAGCGCGACTTCAGGGTCATCCATCACAGCGCTCTCAGTGACTTCCAGCTCCAGACAGCCAGGGTCCAGCCCGGTTTCGTGCAGCACCTTCGCCACCTGCCCAAACAGCTCACGGCGGGCGAACAGCCGAGAAGAAACATTCACCGCGACAAACGACACCACGACCCCGGCCTGCTGCCACTGGCACATCTGCTCACACGCCTGACGCATCACCCAGGCATCAATTTCGGCGATCAGACCAGTGCGCTCGGCAATGGGAATGAATTCTGCCGGCGACACCAACCCTCGCTGCGGATGCTCCCAGCGCACCAATGCCTCAACGCCGATCAGGCGGCTGGTCTTGAGGTTGTGAACCGGCTGGTAATAAACCCGCAACTCCTGCTGTTCCAGCGCACGGCGCAATTCGAATGCCGTCTCGACCCGTTGCTGGGCATGGGCGGTCAATTCTTCGGTATAGAGGGCGTAGCCGTTGCGGCCGGCACTCTTAGCCTTGAACAGCGCCGAGTCGGAGTTGCGCAACAGCTGCTCGGCGCTCAAGGCGTCGCCGGGGAACAGGCTGATGCCGACGCTGATATTGACGAACAACTGATGCCCGTCGATCTGGAACGGCTCTTTGAGGCCATCGATGATCCGCTGAGCCAGCGCCGCCGCGTGCACCATTTGCGGACAGCTTTCAGCCAGCACGGCGAACTCGTCACCGCCAAGGCGCGCCAGGGTGATTCCCGGACCGACCATCGCGCTCAAACGCTCGGCCACGCCCTTGAGCAGCTGGTCCCCAATGCTATGCCCGAGGCTGTCGTTGATCATCTTGAAGTGATCAAGATCGATCATCAGTAACGCGCAGCCGCGCTTGTGGGTCTGCGCCGAAGCCAGGGCCTGCTCGGTGCGGTCGGTGAACAACAAGCGGTTGGGGAGGTCGGTCAGCGGATCGTAGTGAGCCAGGTGCGTCAGCTCATGTTCGGAGTTCTTGATTGCGCTTATGTCGGAAAACACTGCCACGTAATGGCTGCGCCGTCCCCTCTCGTCGTCGATGACGCGGATGGTCTGCCATTGCGGATAGATCTCGCCGCTTTTACGGCGGTTCCAGATTTCCCCGCTCCACTCGCCGGTGCTGTTGAGTGTCGCGAACATCGCCTGGTAGAAAGCCGGCGGGTGATGACCGGACTTGAACAGACTGGGCCGCTGGCCGAGCACCTCTTCGCTCTGATAGCCGGTGATTTGCATGAAGGCCCGGTTCACATGAACGATCAGGCCCTGGTTATCAGTGACCAGCACCCCTTCACGGGTGCAATCGAATACCGCCGCCGCCTGACGCAAGCGCTCACGGTCTTCAGTGCGCTCACGCAACTTGGCGCCGATCCCCAGGCAACGGAACAATCGCGCCCTGGCAAAAAAAATCAAACCGGCACTGAACACCACCCAGGCATAACCGTTGATCAGTTGCCATCGCATTAGCTCGCCAGAGCTATCGAAGAAACTGTTCAATAAATGGCCACTGAACTGCAGCCAACCGACAGAAACCAGAAGATAAAGCAGCGCTGCACGCAGAGCATCGCGATAGGTAGCAGCCATTAGGTCGTCCATGTCCCTTAAAAGTGGATGGAATTATAGTTTAAAGAAACATCCGGCCACTCTTATCTGAAAGGGCGACTGGTTTTATCTGTGGGCTCAGTGATAATGCAACGGCTGTTTTTTTCTTTATCGAGGGCCCAATAGCCTATGTGGTACGAAGGTTTTCTCGGCTTGTCGCCCTGGTCACTGGTGGCAGTCACCCTGCTGATGACCCACGTGACGATCATCGGCGTCACGGTCTATCTGCATCGTTATTCAGCCCATCGCTCGCTTGAGCTCAATGCTGGCCTGAAACATTTCTTCCGCTTCTGGCTGTGGCTGACCACGGCACAGAACACCCGCGAATGGACCGCTATCCACCGCAAGCACCACGCCAAATGCGAAACCGTCGATGACCCGCACAGCCCGGTCATCAAGGGCCTGTCCACCGTTCTGCGCAAAGGCGCCGAGCTGTACCGTGCCGAGGCGGAAAACCCCGAGACCCTGCGCATCTACGGCAAGAACTGCCCCGAAGACTGGATCGAACGCAACCTGTACAGCCGTTTTCCGCTGCTGGGCGTCGCGATCATGGGCGTCATCGACCTGCTGCTGTTCGGCACCATCGGCATCACCATCTGGGCGATCCAGATGATGTGGATCCCGGTCTGGGCCGCCGGCGTGGTCAATGGCCTGGGCCATGCCGTCGGCTACCGCAACTTCGAATGCCGCGATGCGGCGACCAATCTGGTGCCGTGGGGCATCCTGATCGGCGGCGAAGAACTGCATAACAACCATCACACCTACCCTAATTCGGCAAAACTGTCGGTGAAGAAGTGGGAATTCGATCTCGGCTGGGCCTGGATCCAGGTCTTCAGCTTCCTGCGTCTAGCCAAGGTTCAGCGGGTCGCGCCCATCGCCCATCGGGTCGAAGGTAAAGGCAACCTGGACATGGACACCGCCATGGCGATCCTCAACAACCGCTTCCAGATCATGGCCCAGTACCGCAAATTGGTGATCGCACCGCTGGTCAAACAAGAGCTGGAAAAGGTCGATCACTCGGTCCGTCACCAGTTCCACCGCGCCAAACGCCTGCTCTCGCGGGAAACCAGCCTGCTGGATGACAAACACCACATTCGCATCCAGACCATGCTCGAGCACAGTCAGGCGCTGAAGGTAATTTACGAGAAACGCCTGGCCTTGCAGCAGATCTGGGTCAAGACCAGCTCAAATGGTCACGACATGCTGGCTGCCATCAAGGATTGGGTACACGAAGCCGAAGCCAGCGGGATTCAATCCCTGCGCGACTTCGCCGATCAGTTGAAAACCTACTCCCTGCGCCCCGCCGCCGCAGCCTGACTGTGGCGAGGGCGCTAGCTCCCGCTCGACTGCGCAGCAGTCGCAAAACCTGACGACGCGTTCTTTCATTGAAAAACGCGTCGCCAGTACCGCCCGGCGGGAGCAAGCTCCCTCACCACATAAGGCGGGAACTAAGCTCCAAATCCCCTATCTCAAAGACACTTCGCCAGGCCGCATTCGAACCTCGAGCGGCACACGCCCTTTGAGACTTTGTGTCGATGGTCAGTAAAAACCTACAAGACTCATCCCTCCCGCAGTGGCCCGAGGCCGCGCAAACCCTGCTGGCGCTGATGCATGCACAAGGCGAAGTGGCGCGCCTGAGCGAACGAGAACAGCTGTTCAGCGCTCTGCTAGTGAGCGTCAACGCGGTGCTTTGGGCCTTCGACTGGGAATCCCGTCGGGTGCTCTATGTCAGCCCCGCGTATGAACGGATTTTCGGCCGCTCCGCAGGCTTGTTGCTGTCCGACTACAACCAATGGCGCGACAGCATTTACCCCGACGATCTGGACTATGCCGAACGCAGCCTGGCCGAAGTACTGGTCAAAGGCGCCGATGAAGACCGCGAATACCGAATCATTGCCGCCGACGGCCAGGTCCGCTGGCTCAGAGACAAGTGCTTCATCAACCGTCAGGCCGAGCCCGGGCAACCGGTGATCATCGTCGGCATTGCCGAAGACATTACTGACAAGAAGCAGATTGAAACCGAGCTGCAACGCCTGGCCACTACCGACGTGCTGACCCAGAGCAGCAACCGCCGACACTTCTTCGAATGCGCCCACCGTGAATTCGAACAGGCACGGCACCAACGCACGCCGCTGGCTTTTCTGCTGCTGGACATCGATGACTTCAAAGTCATCAACGATACCTACGGCCACCAGGAAGGCGACAACGTGCTGCAACGAATCGCCGAGTGCGGTCGCGCGACGTTGCGGCGAGGTGATGTGTTCGGGCGAGTGGGCGGTGAGGAATTCGCAGCGGTGTTTCCCGGCTGTGCGCCAGACATGGCTATGCAAGTGGCCGAGCGCCTGCAACGGGAGATTCAGCGATTGAGTTTCAGCCATGGCGGCCAGACATTCGGCATCACCGTCAGCCAGGGCCTGACCAGCCTCACCGCCGAGGACGAAAGCATCGACAGCCTGTTTGCCCGCGCAGATGCGGCAATGTACAAAGCCAAACACCAGGGCAAGAACCGCATCGTCTCCGGCTGACAGGTCCAACACAGACCCCATGTGGGAGCGGCGGTGCGGCGATCCGACTTGCTCGCGAAGGCGTCGGGTCAGGCAACTCAATGTCGACTGGATGCCCGCCTTCGCGAGCAAGCCCGCTCCCACATGGGGATTTGTGTGAAGCCTATTTCTTGCGCAAGCGCATCAATTCCGGCAACCCGATCTTGAGCAACCGCGCCGTCCGGCTCTTCGCCAGGTCCTCAACGCCTTCATGCTCGGTCAGTCGCGCCAGTTGCGCAGCCATGTTCATCACCAGCGCTTCACGGGAATAAACCCCGCCACCGAACTGATAGACCGCCGCAATCAGCTCTCGCAGCTCCAGCGGCAGGCGCCAGCGAGTGCGAAGCGCCGAACCATAAGCCGCGCCGAACTCAGCCAGCGCCTCGCCGACCTCCTCCCATTCATCCAGCTCGCCCCCGGCCTGCTTCCATTCCTGCAAACACCGCAACAGCGCAAGGTCGCCGAGGCGATGCAACATGCCGGCGCAATAACAGCGCTCCTGATCCAGATCCAGCAAACGCGCCAGGGTCCGGCCATACTCGGCAGTGCGCAGCGACAGCTCCCAATAGCGCTCGGCATAATCGGCCAGAAACGGATCGCTGAGTCGGGCACTGCGCTTGAGGGCCAGCCCCAGAATCAGGTTCATGCTTTGCCCGGTGCCGAGGCGGTGCAGCGCCTGTGACAGGGTTTGTACGGCGGCGCCATGGTGCTGGGCCGCGCTGTTGGCTGCAGCGATCAGCACAGCGGTGACTTGCGGATCGGTACGGATCTCGTCATGCAGCAGCGTCAGGTCGAGGCCATTGGGATTGAGGCTGCGTTTGACCGCCAACTGTACGTCGGTCATCAGTGGTGCACCGTCGGTCAACTCACGTCGACGCTCCAGGTAAACCGCCAACGTCATGCCTGGCGACAGTGAAGGCGTTTCGCAAGACACCTCTTCACCGGCGTTCAACAGCAAATCCTGCAGGCGCTGGGTCAAGCTTTCCATGTTAAGGGGTTTGGTCAGGTACGCCGCAGGCGCCAGCGGCAGAGCTTCGCGAACGCTGGCGCTGTCGTTACGGCTGCTCATCAGAATGAAGGGCAGCGGCGGGTTGCGTTTGCGCTGACGGACATTGCGCAAGACATTCAAACCATCGACGCCGGGCAGCTCCCAGTCGACGATCACCAGGTCGTAAGGATTTTCCGCCAACAGATGCAGCGCTTCCTGACCATCGGCACATAGATCCAGCCGTGCGTCGCAGCGCACATTCAACAAAACCTGCTTGAGCAGGTCGCGGGACCAGGGGTCGGCCTCGGCAATTAGCACACGCGGCGCAGCGGGTAACACCACAGCAGTCATTTACACACTCCAAAGTAGTGCTTGCACCTTAGTCAATGCTGGCCATTCGATACAGCGCATTTGCCATCGATGGGTCCCAGGGACACAAAAAAACCCGCCGAAGCGGGTTTTTTTGTCGATCAGTTCACACATTCATCAGAGCTTGGAGATCACAGCTCGGAGAAGCACTCTTCGATGATTGCCAGACCTTTGTCCAGTTGTTCGTCCGGCGAAGTCAGCGGTACCAGGACGCGCAGAACGTTGCCGTAAGTGCCGCAGGACAGCAGGATCAGACCCTTGTCGCGAGCCTTGGCCACAACAGCGGCTACCGCTGGAGCGTTCGGCTTGTGGCTGTCGCCATCAACGAACAGTTCGACCGCGATCATCGCGCCCAGGGCACGGACTTCGCCGATCACCGGGTACTTGGCCTGAATGGCTTTCAGGCCAGTGACCAGACGCTCGCCGACAGCTTTGCAGCGGTCCAGCAGGTGCTCTTCTTCGAACACTTCCATCACGGCCAGGGCCGCGGCGCAAGCAATCGGGCTACCGGCGTAAGTGCCGCCCAGGCCGCCTGGAGCAATGGCGTCCATGTATTCTGCCTTGCCGCAAACACCGGCCAACGGGAAGCCGCCAGCGATGGATTTGGCGAAGGTGGTCAGGTCGGCAGCAACGCCCATCTGTTCCATGGCGAAGAAAGTGCCGGTACGACCAGCGCCGGTTTGTACTTCGTCAGCGATCAGCAGGATGCCGTGCTGGTCGCACAGCGCGCGCAGACGCTTCATGAACTCTTTAGGCGCGACGTAGAAACCGCCTTCACCCTGAACCGGCTCGATGATGATTGCAGCGATGTCACGCGGCTCGGCGTCGTTCTTGAAGATGCGTTCGATGCTGGCGATCGAATCGTCGATGCTCACACCGTGCAGTTCGTTCGGGTACAGCGCGCGGAAGATGCCGCCTGGCATCAGGCCCATGCCGGCCGAGTAAGGCACGACTTTACCGGTCAGGCCCAGGGTCATCATGGTGCGGCCGTGGTAAGCGCCGGTGAACGCGATCACGCCGGCACGGCCAGTGGCGGCACGGGCGATCTTGATGGAGTTTTCCACGGCTTCGGAGCCGGTGGTCACCAGCAGGGTTTTCTTGGCGAAATCACCCGGCACCTTGGCGTTGATTTTTTCGCACACTTCTACGTACGGTTCGTAAGCCAGCACCTGGAAGCACGTGTGGGTCAGCTTGTTCAGCTGCTCGGTCACGGCGGCGATGATTTTCGGGTGCACGTGGCCGGTGTTCAGCACGGCGATACCGCCGGCGAAGTCGATGAACTCGCGACCTTCAACGTCGGTCACGGTGGCGTTCTTCGCGGACTCGGCGAAGATCGGGTGAATCTGGCCAACACCGCGTGGTACAGCGGCTTCGCGGCGTTTCATCAGGGATGCGTTAGTCTTGCTCATAAAGTCCTCATTCACCGCTCATCGGGCGGCGTGGTTCAAGGAAAATGCGGCGGGGAGGCAACTACGGCAGCATGCGATGATCGACTGCCACAGCTTTCCCGACCACAGAGAATATTCCGTTCGAAGCACGCAAAGGGACAGCGCTCTCGTGCCCTTTGCGTTTGAAGCAATGCCCTGCCGGGCTTAGATGCCCAGGCAGAGGTATTTGATTTCCAGGTAATCTTCGATGCCGTACTTGGAGCCTTCACGGCCCAGGCCCGACGCCTTGATGCCGCCGAACGGCGCGACTTCGTTGGAGATCAACCCGGTATTGACGCCGACCATGCCGTATTCCAGGGCTTCAGCCACACGGAACACACGACCCAGGTCGCGAGCATAGAAGTACGAGGCCAGACCGAACTCGGTGTCGTTGGACATCGCGATCACGTCGGCTTCGTCTTTGAAGCGGAACAATGGCGCCAATGGACCGAAGGTTTCTTCCTTGGCCACGGCTGCGTTTTTCGGCACGTTGGTCAGGATGGTCGGCTCGAAGAAGTTGCCTTCCATGACCTTGCCACCGGCCAGAACGGTTGCGCCTTTGCTGATCGCGTCAGCAATGTGCTCTTGAACCTTGGCCACGGCTTTTCCGTCGATCAGCGGGCCAGTGGTGGTGCCGTCATCCAGACCGTTACCGATCTTGAGTTTGGCCACGGCCACTTTCAGCTTCTCGGCGAACGCGTCGTAGACCGAATCCTGAATGTACAGACGGTTGGCGCAGACGCAGGTCTGGCCGTTGTTGCGGTACTTGGAAATGATCGCGCCTTCGACGGCCTTATCCAGGTCCGCGTCGTCGAACACGATGAACGGCGCGTTGCCGCCCAGTTCCAGGGACACTTTCTTGATGTCCTTTGCGCATTCAGCCATCAGCTGGCGACCGATTTCGGTCGAGCCGGTGAAGGACAGTTTGCGCACGATCGGGTTACTGGTCAGCTCGCTGCCGATGTCGCCGGCACTGCCAGTCACCACGCTGAACACACCGGCAGGAATGCCGGCACGCTGGGCCAGTTCAGCCAGCGCGAATGCGGAAAACGGAGTTTGCGAAGCAGGCTTGAGCACCATGGTGCAACCGGCTGCCAGGGCCGGGCCGGCTTTACGGGTGATCATCGCGGCCGGGAAATTCCACGGGGTGATTGCAGCGGTCACGCCGATTGGCTGCTTGATCACGATCAGGCGCTTGTCTGGCTGGTGACCTGGAATCACATCACCGTAGATGCGCTTGGCTTCTTCGGCGAACCACTCGATAAAGGAAGCGGCGTAAACGATTTCGCCCTTGGCTTCGGCCAATGGCTTGCCTTGTTCGAGGGTCATCAGGCGAGCCAGGTCGTCCTGGTTCTCGATGATCAGTTCGAACCAGCGACGCAGCTTGTTCGCGCGGTCCTTGGCGGTCAGTGCACGCCAGGCCGGCAGCGCTTTGTCAGCGGCTTCGATTGCACGGCGGGTTTCGGCAGCGCCCATTTTCGGCACGGTGCCCAGAATTTCGCCCGTTGCCGGGTTGTTGACCTTGATCGTCTGACCATTGTCCGCATCAACCCAAGCGCCATCGATGAAGGCTTGCTGGCGGAACAACTGGGTGTCTTTAAGCTGCATGTCGGCTTTCCTTAACAGCACCGCGGCAAGCGCGGAGCGAATTATGATTGTAGAAAGGCGCCTTATAGGCTGCCGTCAGGGAAATCATTCACCGGGCTGAAGCACATAAATAGCGCACTGATTGAAACTCGTGCGGTTCAGCACCCAGACAAGAGCGTTTGAAATCTCAAACGAATCCTAGGATCAAAGGGGGTAAAGGACAATAGCCTGTTCGAAAAAAAGAACGAAAACGCCGCATTTGCCTAATTTTTCTGATCAACGTAGCAACCGCAGGTTACGCTTTGGAAAACCACAGGCGATTCAGCAGCATGGACGCCCGCAGTGCATATGAGTATCATGGCGCCCGCATTGCACCAGTAGCTCAGCTGGATAGAGTACTGCCCTCCGAAGGCAGTGGTCGTGGGTTCGAATCCCGCCTGGTGCACCATACGTAGAAACGAGAAAGCCTCAGATCTTAGGGTCTGGGGCTTTTTTGTGGGTGTCGAGTCCTGAATAAGGTTTACACCTTCTGACTTCTTATCACGAAGGTGCAATGGGTACGGCCGCCACACACCACGTTGACCAGCTCAAGTAGCAGGTCATCTGTAAACAGCTTGTAGCGGATCAGTTCGATGTTGCGCTGGATCAGCTGCACCGCATGTGATCGTAACAGGACCATGCTGGCTTCCTTGTGCCTCGCGTTTCGTCGGAGTCAGGCTAACCCCAACACGGCGCGCGAATGTCTATAAATGTCTAACAATGTCTAGAAATCAGCCTTTAGACATTTACCACAGCTTACCCTTGACCTTGATAACACCCTGAATTTTAAGCGCCTGCAGCAGATTTTTGATCTTATTGGCTTTCTGCTGACGGTCTAGAACCTCGGGTAGTTTGTCTATGAGTAACTTATCGATGTCGATACGTTTGGCTGAACCCGATTTTTGGATCAACTCGCAAATCAGGCGTTTGTAATGCGTATCGTCGATGCCCCGATTACGGATGTACTGCGCCAATTCGTCGCTGTGCCGCGCCACTTGGGCGGAAATATGAAAATTGGGCTTACGTCCTTCAATCAACCCCTGCGCCTTGAGATGCAGAGACTGCGCATTGGTCAGCGGTTTGCGCTTCTGCACCCGATCCAAGAGCAGGATGTCCTCCAGCGACAAATTGGGTAGCTCAGCCAACTTGCGCGCATAGCTCATAGGGATACCTTGCGGCTTACTCCTAGGGTTGAGCGGGCGCTCCAGTCGTAGGGGGGATTACTGCCATGACCAGGGCTGGCGGCCCCTCAAATGGCAAAAAGAAAAATCCAGATAATAAAAAACCCCTGAGCAGTATCAGCGCCGGAGCGCATCAACCGACAGGGGCCGTGTTGAAGGCGATTATAAAGGGTAAGGACATCTCGGCAACTGCTGGTGGGTCCGATGCAACCGTCAAGGAAAACTTGACTGTTCGAATTGAGCGCACGCGTCAGACTTAGGCGCCCGCTGGCGTTCCTATATTTCTTGGGTAGTTCTTGGGCGTTTCTTGGGTAGTTTCTTGGGTAGTCGGCATTTTTTTGGTCAATCTCCCCGGCCCCTCGGGCGATGCTGGTAAGAATTTCAGTTGTTCGGTAATCCCGAACAACTGCCGCTGATAGACGATGCACAAAAAAACCGCCGAAGCGGTTTTTTCATTCTGTCGTCCAATCAAACTCGTCGTATTCATCATCCTCTTCGTCCTCGACCACCTCATCATCAAGAACGTCTTCCTCAAACGCTTCCTCTTCCTGCTTCGCCAGCAGAAACTCCTTACGACTCTCAGTCACCGCGCGCCGCAATTCCTGACCCTTTTCCGGGCAGTTGAGCATTTGGGCGATGCGGTCGATTTTTTTTGCCATGGCTTCCTCCAACGCATCGGCTATGGGCCGATAGTGCGCGCTTTCGGGTGTCGATGCCAAATGACTGACCGCCCTGCGGCTCAGTTTTTCTGCAAATCCTTGAGCCTGGCTGTGAGATTTTCCTTGGGAAAGCGTTTGTGCAATGTCGCCATCAGGTCAGCAGCCGCTTGAGCCTGACCAGCCTTTTGCAGGCGGATCACTTCCCTTAATTGATCGTCGATAGACTTTGCCGGCGCTATCGCCGAGCGTTTGCTGACCTTCGCTTCGTCAGCCATTTCAGCGTTGATCGATTCGCTCTGCGCTGGGGCGGCGAAATCGGCCATTGGCGCCGCAGGCGCGGGGGCGGACATCGCGCCGGCCGGGGCAGCCAGAGAACGCGCAACCGATGACGATGCTTCTTTTTTGGCGACTGGCGCAGACACTTCGGGTGCAGGCGCGAAGTCGTAACTCGGCAGTTGCTCCTCCGTGCGTTGCACCAGTGCAAGCATCAGGGCCACGCCGACGAGGCTGGCAAATGCAACTTGCCAACGGGGTTTCTGGCAGGCCTGGACCCAGCGTTTCCACAGACCTGGCTTGTGCACCGGGACTTCGCGCTGTGCGGCAGCCAGGAGGAACGCGTCGAGATGGGCCGGCGGTTCGCCGGTCGCGTGTTCACGATAGTGCTTCAACACTTGGTCTTCTGGCGTAGGACGGGCGTCAGTCATGTCAGTACCTCCTCGGCCAGCAGCCGACGCAGTTTTTGCTGGGCGTAGCGCAAGCGGCTTTTGACGGTTTCCAGCGGTGTTTCGGTGAGGGTGGCGATCTGCGGCAGGTCGAGATCGCCGTGGGCGCGCAGCAGGAACACTTCGCGCTGGTCAGCGGGCAGGTTTTGCAGGGCCGCTTCGAGGCGCTGGCTATCGCGGCTCAGGCTCAGCAGTTGTTCAGGGTCAGCAGCGTCATCGCTCAGCGCGTGGATCTGTTCGTCATAGCTGTCGTGCAAAGGGTTGTGGATTCCGTGTTTGCGCCAGTGATCGATCAGTCGATTGCGGGCAATCTGGTAAAGCCAGGTGCGAAAATTCGCCCGGCCTTGTGGCTGACTGGTGCTGCGGATCAGGCTCAGCCAGGTGTCCTGGTAAACCTCTTCGGCCAGCTCGGACTTGCCGCTCAGGCCGAGCAGGAATCGGTAGAGCCCTTGGCGGTGACGGGCGTAGAGAATCTCGAACGCCGGCCCGTCGCCTGCGCGATAACGGGCCAGCAGCGATTCATCGCTCGATTCAGGCGCTGACATTTCAGTTGTAGCCTCCTTTAAGCGGCTCACTGTTCGATGCGGTCGTGGTTCGCAGACTTTGCGCCAGCTCCACCAATTGCACGAACTCTGCCCGCAGACCAAATCGATCTTCACCCCGCGCACCGCGCGCCAAAGCCTCGGTGTCCTTCAGGCTGAAATCGCCGGTATAACGCCCGTCCTTGAGCTGCTGGGAAAAAGCCGCCACGGCCGCGGCAAATCGCAGGTCTTCACTGGCTGGCGCGGCACTGTCAGTGATCGGCCGCTCGATCAAGCGACTGTTCCCACCTTCGGGCAACTGATAGCGCACGCGCAACATCGCCAATTCCCCAGTCTTTTCGGAAACAGCGGCCCCAGGATTGCCATACCGCAGCGGCTCCAACCAGCCCTTCTCGCCCTTGGGCACAATTTCGTACAACGCCGTCACCGTATGTCCTGCGCCTATTTCACCGGCATCGACCTTGTCGTTGCTGAAATCCTCACGTTTCAACGCACGATTCTCATACCCCAACAGCCGATATTCACTGACCTGTGCCGGGTTGAACTCCACTTGCAGCTTCACGTTTTTCGCCACGACCGCGAGGGTCGAGCCGAGTTGATCCACCAGCACCTTGCGCGCCTCGCGCAGGTTGTCGATGTAGGCATAGTTACCGTCACCGGCATCGGCCAACTGTTCCATCAGGTGTTCATTGTAGTTATCCACACCAAAACCCAATGTGGTCAGGGAAACGCCGGTCTTGCGTTTATCCACAGCCATTTGCTTGAGGCTGTCGAAGTCGCTGATGCCGACGTTGAAGTCACCGTCAGTGGCCAGCAGGATGCGGTTGATGCCCTTGGGAATAAACGCCTGCTGCGCCATTTGATAAGCCAGTTCGATGCCTGACGCCCCGGCGGTGGAGCCGCCGGCGGTTAATTGATCGATGGCTGTACGAATTTTCGCTTTTTCGCGTCCGGACGTTGGCTCCAGCACTACACGCGAATCGCCGGCATAGACGACCAATGAAACCCGGTCCTGCTCGCGCAATTGATCGACCAGCAATTTCAGGGTGCTTTTGACCAGCGGTAAACCCTCGCGTCTGTCCATCGAGCCGGACACGTCAACCAGAAACACCAGGTTCGCCGGGGCCAGTTGCGCAACCGCGCGGTCCGAGGCCTTGATGCCAATGCGCAGCAATCGGGTATGCGGGTTCCACGGCGACGGCGCCAGCTCTGTGGTCACGCCGAAGGGCGAGCCATCGGTGGGCAATGCGTAATCGTAGGGGAAGTAATTGACCATTTCCTCCAGTCGCACCGCACCTTCCGGTGGCAGGCGCCCTTGATTGAGCAAGCGGCGGACGTTGGCGTATGCACCGGTGTCGACGTCCGCGCTGAAAGTCGAGACGGGCGCTTCGGCCACGCTGTGAATCGGGTTATCCGCCAGCGCTTGATACTGCTCCCGCTGCTCATCCCGATAGCCCTGCGGAGATGCCTCGCCCGCCGGCATCGGCGCATAGCTCGTCGCTGGTGCCGCACCGAGGCTGCGCTTGGCCATCGAGGTGTCCGCCATGACAGCCTCGCTGCGCACCAGTACTTCAGCCGGCAGCGCACCTTGAGCCGGCGGCGCAGCCGAGGCGGAATCAGGCTTGGATGAAACGCCGCAACCGGCAATGGCCAGCAGCAACCCGGCGGCGAAACCCTGGGCGGCCGGGCGGAGGAAATGCAGAGGGAGGGACATGGGGGCTGACCTCAGGAGGAAATTGATCCATTCATCCTCTGAGACGGACAGCCCGACAGGTTCGGGTTAAACCGCAGTGAAAAGAATCTTCAGCGGTGATAACGCCGCACTACGCTGCTGTTTCTCAGCACATGGTCTTTGATCTTTTCCAGTAGCTGTGCGCGGGTAAGGCCAGCAGGCAAGGCGTCCGGTGCCAGGTCCAGGGCATAAATCTGGATGATGTAGTGGTGCGCGCTATCGCCGACCGGCGGACAAGGACCGACATAACCTGTGGTGCCTTTGACGTTCATGCCCCCGACGCCTTCCAGGGCGGATTTGGCGCCGACACCGGCCGGGATCTGGTGGGTGGTCGGTTTGATGCCGTAATGCACCCAGTGATCGACACCCTGGCCTTTCGCGCCATCGGGGTCATGCATGACGATGGCGTAACTGAGGGTGCCCGCCGGGCCGGCATTCCAGTTCAAGGCCGGTGACTGGTTGTGCCCACCACAATTGGGCGCATCGCTGGCGGCCGCCGAGGTAAACAGTCGATCGTCGGTGACACCTGGGATGTTCAGGGTAAAACGCTCCTGGGCCTGCGCCGGCAATTGCACGCAA
Source organism: Pseudomonas sp. BF-B-26 (assembly GCF_019956495.1). Lineage (NCBI taxonomy): Bacteria > Pseudomonadati > Pseudomonadota > Gammaproteobacteria > Pseudomonadales > Pseudomonadaceae > Pseudomonas > Pseudomonas sp. BF-B-26. Next base: position 65,726 of record NZ_JAHBDP010000062.1, read on the forward strand.
AGGGCGACTGCAACGGCCGCCAGCCAAGGGTTCAGAGAGGTCAATCGGGTCATACCGGAGCACCTTGTGCGGGTGGGGCCGTCGTCGGCGTGCAAACTATAGCTGGACCGTTCACTCGGTGGCAGCAGGAATTGGCTGAACCTCCAGATAAGCGCCAAACTCTTAAGTGAAACGCTTGCCTGGAGAGTGATCATGGCACTGCACCGCGTCGCCCGTTTCGCCGATGTGCCCGAAAACCGGGGCCTTGAAGTCCAGGTCGCGGACACGAAAATTGTCCTGCTGCGGGTGGGCGATCATCTGCGCGCCTTTCAGGGCGAATGCCCCCATGCCGGGGCGCCGCTGGCCGACGGCGCTCTGTGCCACGGACGTTTGATCTGCCCCTGGCACAAGGCTGCGTATCGGATCGAGGACGGTGCGCTGTGCGAACCGCCGGCCCTGGACAGCCTCAAGCGCTATCGGCTGGAAGTGCGCGATGACGAAGTCTGGGTCGACGATCAGCCGATGTCCGACGCTCATACCCCACCGGCGGACGACGAGCGAACGTTTGTAATCATCGGCGCCGGCGCCGCAGGTACAGCGTGCGCAGCAGCGTTGCGCGAAAAGGGCTTCGGTGGCCGGGTGCTGTTGATCGACCGTGAAACCGACGCCGGTTACGACCGCACGGTCCTGAGCAAATTCGTGATTGCCGGGGAGATGCCGCCGGAAGAAGTCCCGCCGCTGCGTGATGAAGATTTTTACCGCGAACAGCGCATTGAGCGGATGAACGCTGAAGTGATGAGCCTGGACGCCGCGAACAAGACGTTGCGCCTGGCTGATGGTCAATCGCTGAGCTACGACGCGGCCCTGCTCGCCACCGGCGGCACACCCAATCCGCTTACGCTGCCTGGCGCCGACCTGCCGCAGGTGTTCGTGCTGCGTTCGAAAGATCAGGCGCAGCGGATTCTGGGCTCGGCAAAACCTGGCCAACGAGCGGTGATCATCGGCGACAGTTTCATCGCTATGGAATCCGCGTCCTCCCTGCGTCAATACGGCCTGGACGTCACCGTGCTGGCCCGCCACGCCGTGCCTTTCGCCAAACAGTTTGGCGACGCCGTCGGCAAGGCGATTCGTGCCCTGCACGAGGCCAATGGCGTGGTGTTTCATACGGATGGCAATGCAACGCACATCGAAGGAACCGCCAGCGTCGAAGCGGTGCGCCTGGACAACGGTCAACGTTTACCGGCGGATCTGGTGTTGGTCGGCATTGGCGTCAGCCCGGCAACCGGCGCATTTACCGGCCTTCCTCTGGAAAAAGACCAGTCGCTGAAGGTCGACGGCGGGATGCGCGTGACCGATGGGCTTTGGGCCGCCGGCGATATCGCGACCTTCCCGCTCAACGGCCAGCCCCAACGGATCGAACATTGGCGCCTGGCACAGCAACAGGCACGGATCGCGGCGATGAACATGCTCGGCGGCGACGAACATTACCTCGACGTGCCCTATTTCTGGACCTGGCACTTCGGTAAAAACTACGACTACATTGGCCACGCCGCGACCTGGGACGAGGTCGAGTTCAAAGGCGACCCTGACCACCCTCCCTTTATCGGCCTGTTCGGCAAGGAGGGATTGCTGGTCGCCGCAGTGGCTTGCGATGAAGAACGTGCGATAGCGCTGCTCGCCGAACGGATGAAACAACCGTTGCCGGTGGATGAGGCGTGGCGGTTGATTCGGGACTTGAATTGACGGCTGCTCTCCCCACTTCAAACGCCAGACAGCAAAACGCCCGGCGTCTGCGTTGCGCAGAGGCCGGGCGTCGGTCTGTAAGCCCTGGTGTTACTCGACGGCGACATTACCGCCGAATTTGCTCATGACAAACCCGACAAACTCTTCGACGGTCATCTTCTGGCCGTTGAATTCCACCTGATTATTGGCGTAGTGCAGTTTGGAGACGATGTTGTTGTCGTCCAGTTTTGCCAACTGCGTACCGACTGCCATGCTGCCAAACATGTCGGCGGTGGCGGTGGCCTGATCGGCGATGAGTTTCGCGTCGGTCTGACCTTCGATTTGCGACTGCACGCTCAGCAGGTCAACGAGCATTGGCTTGGACACTTTCACGTTAACGTCCAGCAGCGCGATCAGTTGTTGGGTCAACTGGTCCGGCGGCAGGTCCATGGATTGTGGTTTGGTCAGGTCGAGCACCAGGTTGGCGCGGCTTTCACCATTGGCGGTGTTGAACGACAGATTCTCCAGGGCGACCTGCGGGCCGGCAGCCAGCAGTTTCTCCAGGCCGGTTTTGACCTGCGCCTCTTCGGCCGGGGTCAGGACCAGCTGTGGCGCCGGTTCACCCGCAGCGGCGGCCTCAGCGGCGGCCCTCTCGTACGGTTGCAGTTTGGTCTGGTAAATCTGCATCAACGACATGGTTGCCGGGATGTCGAGGTTCTTCAGGCTCATGGCCATCTGCGCAGACCCGACAGCCTTGCCGTTCAAGGACACTTCACCCACCTTGTAATCGGCACGCCCCGAAGCGCTGGTGCCGGACTCCTCGGTCTGGTTCTTCATTTCAAATTTCTTGAAACCCAAAACCGACTGCTTGGCGCCGAAGGTGGTCTTGCTGTCGGTCAGCTCGACGGTGTTCTCGCCGGTGTAGTAGCCGTAGGTACTTTTTGTCAGGTTGCTGGCCACGGTCAGGCCATTCAGTTCGACCTTCACCGGCGTCTGATCTTCAGCCAACGTGCTCAGGGTCAGGCTGTCCATGTAACCGTCGGCCTTGAGCTTCTGCGCTTGAGCGCTGGCGGCGACATCGAGGTTCAGCCCGGAGAATTTCAGGTTGGACTTGTCGTCAAGCGCCACGTCCAGCGGCAGCAATTGCAGGGTGCCGTTGGTGGCATTGTCGTAACCGATATTGACCACGCCCGTGATTGGCGATTTGTCCTTGGCAGCGGCGAACCACTTCTCGGTGTTAGGCGTTCTTTCCAGTTCGTAGTGACTGGTGGCCAGGACCGGCAGCCACTTCAACGACATCAGACGCGAAAACGGCAGCGGACCGTGTTCGATGCGATCGACGAACAGCAACTCCACCGGTGCTTCACCGAACATCTCGCCTTCGCCCTTGAGGCGGTAGTGCGCGGTACTGCTGAACACATGGCGCTCCAGCGACACCAGTTCCAGCGACGCTGTGCCGTTGGAACCGACCAGCGCAGCTTGCAACTCTTTGTTGGCGTCGGCGATCGAGGTGTTCAGCACACCTTCGAGCTTGGTGCCGGTGTACCAGGCACCGCCAGCGCTGATTGCGCCGATGGCAACGACGATTCCAAGAAGCACGCCTGCTGATTTATTCATGAATGACCCGATCAATGTCCGTTGTTTGAAGGTGTGGTCGTCTTCCCTGAACCCGACGGGTTACGGTCACGACTGCGTTAAAAGTGCGATGGAGATTAGCATCAGGCGCACCGGGCGACCCAATGATTAAAGGTGAAAGAGTGTCTATGGAATGCCACTGCTTGTGGACAACTGGCAGGGGGTGAGAGTTTCAGTACTCATTAGATCGCCTTCGCGAGCAAGCCCGCTCCCACATTAGATCGGTGGCGAACACAGAATTTGTGAACACCTGAGATTCAATGTGGGAGCGGGCTTGCTCGCGAAGGCGTCAGGTCAGGCAACATCCCATTCAAGAATACTGAACCTCGATCTCATCAAGCTGATGATCAAAGCTCTTGAGCCGTGCGGTCCATGTATAGACCAGCACTTCGAAGTCGCGATTGATCACCGCCGTGCCGCTAGGGGATTCCGAGCGCGGATCGCAGAAGTCCAGTTGATAACGTTCACGGGCCATGGCGGTGGCGACATCGGAGAGTTCACGGGCGTTATTGAGCCAGTGCCAGCCGTCCTCGGCCACTTGCTTGTCCAGCGCCAGGCATTGTTTTTTCAGGGTTTCGAGGCTTTTTTCCAGCGGGGTGCCGGTCAGTTCGCCCATGACTTCCTGGAACGTACGCCCCGGTTGCCAGTAACTGCCCCAGAAATACCGATCGAACACTGTTTCGACACGGCGTAGCGCGACCTTGGTGTCCCAGATCAGCACCAGGGTCTTGCCTTGTTCGAGCTGTCTTTTTTTGATGCGCGTGCCCTGGACTGAAGCCCAGGCCACCACCACGATTGCCATCACGGCAATCAATGCCGCGGCGCTGTCGAGGAACACCAGTGCCTTGTCGATCTGGTGGGCGAGCATGATGCCGTAGAAATAGGTGGCCGACAGCAACACCAATGCCGCTATAGCGCACCAGAAGCCGGGAGCATAAGGGTTTTTCATTATTGGAATCCCCATGACCAACGCGAGCCTTGATTGATGAGTTCGACGCGCGACCTCATCAAATCAAAGCATAGCAACGGCCTCAGGGTTTGCCGGAGTTCGTGCCTTGCGTTCGTCCGCTTTCCCAGCCGCCGCCCAATGCCAGGAACAAATCGATCTGGCTCATGGCAACCTGCGTGCTGGCGGAAGCCAGTTGCGCCCGCACGTCGGTGTAGGTGCGAGTCGCTTGCAAGTCCGCCAGGAACGACGCGCGGCCAGCCTGGAAGAAGCGGTGGGTCTGGTCTGCGGCCAATTGCGCCGATTGCTCGGCGTCGGCCAACGCATCGCGACGCTGCAATAGCGCGGAGTACTGGGCCAGACCGGTTTGGGTTTCGCGGATGGCGTTGAGCACCACGCCATCGAAATGCGCCAACGCGCCTTGGGTTGTTGCTTCGGCCTCGCGGATTCGCGCGCGGGAGCCGTTGGACGGCACGGTCCAGGTCAGCAACGGCCCGAAGCCCCAGCGATTGGTCGCCGGTTTGCCGAGGTTTTCCAGGATGCCAACGGTACCGACGGTCGCGCCGATGCTGATGTCCGGGTACAACTCGCCGGTGGCGATGCCGATGCCGGCGGTCGCGGCAGCCAGTCGTCGCTCGGCTTGCCGCACATCGGGACGGCGCTTGAGCAACGTCGCGCCGTCACCGACCGGCAACAATTGCGCAATCTTTGGCAGCTGCGCGCAGCGGTCGGTGCCGGCTGGAAGTTGATCCAGCGGTTTGGCCAGCAGCATCGACAAGCGGAACAACCCGGCCTGACGCGCGGCCTCATAACGCGGCATGTCGGCGCGCAGGGATTTGAATTGGGTTTGTGAGCGGGTCACCTGGGTTTCATCACCGCGCCCGGCGTCACGCAAGCGCTGGATCAGCGTGGTGCTCTGGGCTTGCAGGTCGAGGGAATGCTGGGCGATTTCCTGCTCTTCGTTGGCGGCGCAGACTTGGGTGTAGGCCCGAACGACATCGGCCACCAGCGTGATTCGCGCGGTATCGGCTGCGGCTTGAGTCGCATCGGCATTGGCCTTGGCCGCTTCGATGCCGCGCTGCAACGTGCCAAACAGGTCGAACTGATACGAGGTGGTAATGCCAATGTCGCCGACGTTGGCCACCGGCACTTTCTCCGGCAGCAGGAATGCTTCGCCGGACTCCTGCAAACGCTGGGCGCCCATCTTCACCCCGCCGCTCCAGCCACCTGCCGCTTGAGCTTCATCGACCTGCGCCCGCGCCCGGGAAAGGTTCGCCGCCGCCACGCGTAAATCGGTGTTGGAGGCCATGGCCTGCTCGACCAATTGATCCAGGCGTGGGTCCTGATACAAGCGCCACCAATCGCTGGGCACGGGTGCCGAGACGACATTTTTGCCGTTCACCGCCAAGTCGCCCTGCAAGTCTTCACGGTGTACGGCGGCCTCGTCCGGCACGTGATAATCCGGCCCGACCACCTGACAGGCCGACAGCAACAGGCCTAACCCGGCGATAGCCAAACCCGAGGCCCTGCTCATTTCGCGGGCTCCTGCGTTTGATCGTCAATGATCGACACCGTGGCGGTCCGGCCGGCAATCATGCGGAAATCCGTCGGCACATCATCGAAGGCGATCCGCACCGGAATCCGCTGGGCCAGCCGCACCCAGCTGAACGCCGGGTTGACGTTGGGCAGCAGGTTGCTGCCGCTGCTGCGGTCGCGGTCTTCGATGCCGGCGACGATGCTTTCCACATGCCCGCGCAGGCGAGCGCGGTCGCCGATCACCCGAATATCGACGCTCTGGCCGACATGAATGCCGTCCAGTTTGGTTTCTTCGAAATAACCGTCGATGTGGAACGAATTGCTGTCCACCACTGACAACACTGGCCGCCCAGCCGTGACGAATTCCTGGTTGCGCGGTGCACGGTCGTTGACGTAGCCGTCCACCGGGCTGCGGATGGTCGAGCGGTCGAGGTTGAGCTGGGCGCTGTCCACCGCCACCTGGGCTTCCATCAACGCTACTTCGGCGCGGGCCACCCGGGACTGGCTCTCTTCCAGTTGCTCGCCCGGCACCAGATTGCCGAGGCCGCGGTTACGCTTGGCTTCGCGTTGCGCCTGCGCCAGGGTTTCCTGACGGTCGGCGACCGTCGCCTTGGCCTGACGCAGGGCCAGTTTGAAACGGTCCTGATCAATGCTGAACAGCACCTGGCCACGTTTCACTAATTGGTTGTCACGCACGTCGACCCGCTGGATCAGCCCGGACACGTCCGGCGCGATCTGCACGATGTCGGCACGAATGTGGCCGTCGCGGGTCCAGGGCGCGAACATGTAATACATCACCATGCGCCAGACCACGACTACGGCGAAGCTCACGATCAGCAGGGTCAGGACCACGCGACCGATGGTCAAAAAAGGTTTTTTCATGTCATCAGGTATCGACTGAGTGAGTCCACGGCGCCGAGCAGCAAAGCGTAGAGAGCCACGTTAAACAATGCCCGGTGCCAGACCAGACGGTAAAAGTGCAGACGCGTCAGCAACCCGTGCACCAGCAGGAACAACACGTACGTAATGCCCATCAGCACCAGCATCGTGGGCAGGAACACCCCGCTGATATCCAGATCACCGATCATAAAGGCGCTCCATCGATGCCATGGGGAAGCGGCTCTTCGAGCTCGCCAGTACTGACGAATTCCACCCCTGGCAGCAGCGACAGGCGCAGGCCGCTCAAGGCATGCAGCAGATGCAGACGGGCGCCCTCATCGCACTCCGTGTTGAGGGCACGGCGGGTGCGGTCCAGGGTCATCAACAACGGACTCGGTGCCGGCAAACGTTCGCCAGCCTTGAGGCAGGCTTTGAAATACTCGCCGACCTCGGCCACCACCTGGTGCAGCAGCACTTGCGGTGCGCCGAGGACTCGCGGTGTATAGGCGAGCAAATCCAGCAGGTTCAGCGCCACGCGCACTTCCCGCAGGGCGATGCCGGTGTCCTGGCCGGTCATGGCCAGGCGCGGCAAATGCTGCATCAGACGATCGAGCATCTGCACACCCAAGTGTCGGTGATCGGCCAGCGACGCCGGCTCGGTCAGGCTGACGATGTCGTGCCAGCTGAAACGGGTCAGGCGCTTGGCCGCCAGTTCGGCGCCGAACGGGCGGGCGATCAGGGTCCAGACGAAAGCGAACAACAAGCCCACGGGACCGGCCAGGTTGGAGTTGGCGAAGCTGAGAAAGTCCGCGTCGTAGGCGCCCTGAATACTGATGAAAGACGAGGTGTTGACCAGGGTCAGCAGCATGCCCAGATAGAACTGCGGTTTGACTGTCAGGGTGCCGATGCAAATGAACGGCACGGCAAACGCCAGCACCAGCATCGGGAAGTCATGCAGGTTGGGCAGCACCAGAAACAAATAAAGACTGGCGAACAATACCGACATCGCTGTCCAGAAAAAGAACCGGTAAATCTGCGGCGCCGGGTCGTCCATCGAAGCGAAAAAGCTGCACGCCACCGCCGCCAGAATCACCGCGGCGCCGCCGTCGGTCCAGCCGAGCAGAATCCACAGCACCGACGCGACGATGATCGCGGTGACGGTGGACGCCGCCGAATAGAGCATCAGCCCACGGTCGAGAAATGGCGACAGCCGACCCAGTCGCCAGTGCCGATAGACCGCGCGCCAGCTGTCCTGGCTTTCGCACTGGATGGCGTACTGCAGGCTGCGGCAGTCCTGCCACACATCGACCCACTCGCCGAGGCGATACAGGGCGTTGGAGAACAGCAGCTGCTTGCGATCATCCAACGCTTCGGCGGACGGTTGCAGGGCTTCAAGTTGATCTTTCAGCGCTTGCCAGCGCTCGAGGTCGGCGTCTTTGTGGCCGAGCCATTCGGTAGTCGCGGCCAGCAGCGGCGCGAGCTTATCCACAAGCTCGGGCGTGCGCCGTTCAAGGGCATACAGCGCGTCGTCGAGGGCGTCGATCACTGGCAGCAGGTGAATCATGCGACCGCGCAGTTCCTTGGTATTGCGCACCGTTTGCGGCCGTGCGCCTTCGTGGGGGAGCTGTCCGATCATCAACTCCAGTGTGTTGAAGGTCGCGACCATCGACGAACGCAGCGCACTGACTTCGTCCGGCTGCACGTTGCGGCTGAGGAAGCGCAGGCTGTAAGTCGAAGCATCGGCAAACCATTTGTTCACCGAATCATTGAACACCGGCGCCAGTCGCCGGGGCCAGAACATGGCGCCGACCACCGCTGCCACGGCGATGCCGAGGAAGATTTCTTCAGTCCGCGCCTCTGCGATGTCCCATACCGCTAACGGGTTATCCACCACGGGCAAGGCAATCAGCGGCAAGGTGTACCCGGCGAGCATCAGCGCGTAATTGTTGGCGGTGCGCAGGTGCATTGAGAGGAACAACAAAGTCCCGGTCCACAGCGCAATGACCACCACCAGCACATAGGGGCTTTGGACAAACATCGGTACGAAAAAAACCGCGGCGGCAGCACCGAGAAGGGTGCCGACTGCGCGGTACAGCGCCTTGGAACTGGTAGGGCCGACAAACGGACTGGAAACGATGTAGACCGTGGCCATCGCCCAATAAGGCCGGGGCATTTGCATCAGCATGGCGATGTACAGCGCGATCATCGATGCCGCGAACGTTCGCACACCGTAGAACCAGTCCCGCGCCGGGGGCATGCCGGTAAAAAATCCGTTCAAGGGTTGATCACCGGCAGATGATTGGCCGATTCAAAAGCCCTCAATACCCGCAACGCTGCTTCCAGATCACTCTGATCGATCCCTTCGAGCACTTCATGGCGCAAGCGCACCAGCTCGATTTCGACGGCTTGCACCAACTCACGACCCGTCTCGGTCAGGCTCAGGCATTTGGCGCGACGGTCATGGGCGTCTTCAGTACGGCAGACGTAGCCGGCATGACACAACTGATCCAGCAGACGCACCAAAGACGGGCTCTCCATCCCGGCCGCCTGAGCCACCGTCACCTGCCGCACACCCTCGCCCAAACGCCCGATCATCAACAACGGAACGGCGCAGGCTTCGGAGATTCCATAGTTGACCAGCGCGGTCTGGCAGATCCTGCGCCAATGCCTGGCGGCCACCACCATGGAGCTGCTGATGTTCATCTGGAGAGCGTCGAGGTTCTTCGGCACGAGGGAATGCACACACTGTTAGTTTGCTAACTATCAATATGGCATTTGGGGGGAAAGCTGGTCAAGTTTTGAAACAAATTGGTGGGCATGGTCCATGCCTAGACTCGGTAGAAATCGCCATAGCATTCGAAACTGCGTAACGAATTCGCGAACCCACCGAGACTTAAACCATGATTAAACGTCCTGCTGAACCAGAAAGTACTTTAGATTCCGAAGACTCAACGCAGTACCGCAACTTCCTGCAAAGGAAAGTGGACGCCGCACGGCGATCACTGCGCAAGGGCGAAGGCCGCGGTAATGAAGAGATCGAAACTGAATATGCCGCTAAGCGGGCGCAGGCGACAGAATAAAAGGGTCGACGCCATCAGCGTTTCTTGGCTCGATCATAAACAGCGCTTCGCTCACGCTTACCCACTGCCACCACGGAAACGACTACACGCTCATCAATAACCTCGTACACCAACCTGTACCCCGATGACCGCAGCTTGATTTTGTAGCAGTCAGGCATTCCATGTAGTGAATCTGAGGGCACTCGCGGGAGCTCAAGTCGCTCTGTCAGTTTCTTTTTGAATTGCTCGCGCAATGTATGACCCAGTTTGTCCCACTCCTTGCGTGCAGACGGCAGGAATTCGAGCTTATAGGTCATCCAGATTTACCGGGATCGGCGTTTCATGCCTACGTGAGCGAACAATTTCTGCCAATTCAAGGTCATCGAGACGTTCCATCATGGCCTCGAAAACATCGGCCGGGACCATGTAGCCCATCACTCGATTGTGATTCAGCACCGCGACAGGCCCGCCATGGGCGCCGCTCAAAACCGCAGATGGATTTTTCTTCAACTCAGACACACTGACAGCCATGTCGGCCAGAACATTTTGCATAATTAAGACCTCAATTCAGGTCACGATTCTGGTCTATTCACACTTTATGAGCAACCTAGAAAAAAACTTGAAATTGGATATCCACCCAGATTTCTTCAACTCTTGTAAGTTTTTTGCACATTCCAGCCATTTCGCTCAGATTTTTACACCCCCCGCCCCTTCCTCAACAGCACATCCAGCTGATCCACCACCTCCGCCCAATCGGCGTCATCCAGAATGTCGTCACGCAGGAAATCCGCCTGGCTCTTGGTCCAGAAGAACGCATCCGCCAGGTGCAATTCGGGTTTGAGCGGTGAGTGGGTGGCGATGAATTTGTCGATGCTTTCGGCGTCGTCAGGCAGGCCGAGTTGTTTGAACAGGTTGGGGAGGCTGTGGGTTGGGGATTCCATGTCGGGCTCCTTTGTAATCGCGTATTGGATAGGTGACCGCGGCGCGGCCATTCGCGAGCAAGCCCGCTCCCACAGTTGACCGCGTTTCCATGTGGGAGCGGGCTTGCTCGCGAAGGCGTCATCACTGGCGCCGCAAAAACTACTGACTCAACTCGCACACTTCAGCATGTGGCACCATTTTCAGGAATTCCGGCACGCTCATGTGCACCAGGTTGTTGTGGTTACCCGCCTCCAGGTAGATGTCTTTTTGCCGGGTCAGCAGTGGGTCGATGACCATGTCCAGGCCATAGGATTCGCCCAACGCCGGCACGGCGCCGCGTTCGCAATCCTGGAACAGATGCGCCAGGGTGCTTTCCCGGGTGATCTGCCATTCGCCACTGCCGCGTACTTTACTCAGGTCCAGGTGACGGCTCGCTGGCAGCACAGCCATCAGGTAATGGCCGTGGTGGTCGTCGAGGATCACCGATTTGGCCACCCGTTCGGCAGGAATGCCTGCGACCCGCGCCGTTTCAAGGCTGCTGGCCGAGTGCGGATGGGTGACGACGTCAAATTCGCATTGAGCCTTGTTAAGGCTGTCCTGCACTGTTCTTGCCATACGCATGATGCACCTCGGTGTCCGCAACAACGTTTCGCGGACGATGGTTAAACCTTTCTCACCACTAAAAGTCTAGGCCCGCTGGCGCCATCGCGCGGGAAATCTGCCCGCCGGAATAACGTCAGTAACTGATCAAAATTCGTACAATTCAGAGCTCAGCTAGACTGTATAAAGAACCATCAATGACTCTCCCGGAGGGTCACGTGAACATTCGTTGTTGTGCAGTTGCGCTGCTGTTGGCCTTGAGCGGATCGGTTTTCGCGGCGGACACCGTCGTCCTGCTGGTGCCCAACCCCATCGGGATCTGGCTGATCACGTTCGGCATCGCGTTTCTGATCGCCGAGGCAGCCCTGCCCAATTACGGCGTGATCGGTCTGGGCGGCATTGTGATGTTCGTGATCGGCGCGGTGATTCTGACCAATACCGAGGTGCCGGTTCCGTTGATGATCGGCCTGGGACTGATCAGTGCCCTGTTGCTGATTTTCCTGCTGATCCGCGCCCTGAAAACCCGACCGCGCCACAACGTCAGTGGCGATGCCGAACTCATTGGCAGCGTGACCTCGGTGATGTCGTTACAAGCCGACAACGCCTATAACGGCTGGGTGCACCTGCAAGGCGAACAGTGGCAAGTACTCAGCGCCACGCCACTGCGCCCCGGGCAACAGGTCCGGGTGGTGGCACGCAAGGGATTATTGCTGCAAGTGGCCGCGGCTGACGCGGCGCCGGGTGGAGAATAACCATGGGCCTGCAACTGGGTTTTGCTGCGCTGCTGTTACTGGTGATTGCGCTGGCGGGGTCGACCTTCCGCATCCTGCGCGAATACGAGCGCGGGGTGGTGTTCCAGCTCGGGCGCTTCTGGCAGGTCAAAGGCCCTGGCCTGATCCTGCTGATTCCGGTGGTCCAGCAAATGGTTCGCGTCGATTTGCGTACCGTGGTCCTCGACGTGCCGCCACAAGACGTGATCACCCGCGACAACGTCTCGGTCAAGGTCAACGCGGTGTTGTATTTCCGCGTCCTCGATCCGCAGAAAGCGATTATCCAGGTCGAAGACTTTCTCATGGCCACCAGCCAACTGGCCCAAACCACGTTGCGGGCAGTGCTCGGTAAACATGAACTCGATGAACTGCTGGCCGAGCGTGAGCGGTTGAACATCGACATCCAGCAAGTGCTCGACGCCCAGACCGATGCGTGGGGCATCAAGGTCGCTAACGTCGAGATCAAGCACGTGGACCTCAACGAATCGATGATCCGCGCCATCGCCAAACAGGCTGAAGCCGAACGGGAACGCCGGGCCAAGGTGATCCACGCCGAGGGCGAATTGCAGGCCTCGGAAAAACTCATGCAGGCCGCCGAAATGCTCGGGCGTCAGCCTGGGGCCATGCAGCTGCGGTATATGCAGACGTTGAGTTCGATTGCCGGGGACAAGAGTTCGACGATTGTCTTTCCGCTGCCGATCGAGTTGCTCAAGGGGATGGCGGATTTGTCGTCCAAATCCTGACCTTTCCTACAGGCACCAACGTCCGGTAACCGCGTCGGAGATTTCCTTCAAGTTGTAGCGGTGTTGGTGAACTTGTTCCGGTCCGAAGCCGGGTCTAGTCTGGCTTTGTCACTGAATAAACGGTGACACGGACGTGCAAGTCCGGGTAAAACCACCATCAATTCCTAGCCTATAGGCATTCATCGGGCGCTTTGTGCTCGCTGTCTTCGCTTTATGGCGGCTGTGTGCGGGAGATCTTCGGGTCTGCCGAGGTTTTGATGGTGGGTTTCCTACTCGGTCTTGCACCCTGCACATAGCTGCCACCTTATTCGCGTGCAAGCGAACTGGTTCAGCTTCCCATTTTGAGGAAACTACTATGTTCAAGCCTACGCCTAATCCACCAGATAACTCTGGTGCCCCGTCCGAAGATCCAATCGAAGCCGAAAAACTCAAAGAAGCCGCCGACCGCGCCTTCGCCCACTACTTCCCCCCGACCACCGAAAAGCCGCCCAGGCACCGCAAAGGCCACCTCTTCACTGTTGCCCCCGAGGTCAACACCGAAACCCTGCTGGCCAACGCCGCCGAAGACCTGCTGTCCATCAGCGCCATCGCGGCCAATCTGGCAGACGAAGTGGACGGGACACGGCGCTCCGTAGCCCTGGCGCTCAGCCGCATGGCCGATGGCGTGCAGTTGCTCGTAGAGCGAGTGCAGGATCATTGGGATGAATCGGAGATCATGCAGGCTCGGGTCAAGGTTTAGCCGGGTAGATTTGTGGTGAATTGACCACCGCTTTCGCGAGCAAGCCCGCTCCCACAGGGGACCGCATTCCAACTGTGGGAGCGGGCTTGCTCGCGAAGGCGTCGGCACGGTCAATGAATGAATCAGCGGTTATCACGGCGATCTTTTTCCAATGCTTCATAAGGCCCTCGCGCCCAACGTTCCACACACTCACGCAAAAGCGCCGAAGCCTCACGACGCTTGTCATCGCTATCCCCCACAAACACCTCTGAAGGCCGTTTGGCATGCTGCCCCACCGCCGCAAACACTTGCTCACGCTGTCGGGCATCCAACCCGAAAAACTCAGCTAATCGCCCCGCCATGGCATCTGGCAATTCACTGTAATTCACCGCCAACCCACCAAACTCCCGACAGTGCGCCAACCCCAACGCCAGCAACCGCCCCAACCGCCGTGCGATGAAGTCCTCTCGGCCTTCAAACGGCAATTCATCATTGAGCACACTCGCGCCGATCATCCACGGCACCATGTGCATGCCCGGACGGCGTAGATGTGAAACGGCAATTTCCAGCGGATCGCGATAAAGAAACAGCCATGGTGTTTCGGCAAAACATTCGCGCAGCAACGGCAGTTCACCGATGTTCCAGGCATCGAGTTTGATCACCAAACGTTGCTCGACACCGTGCCGACGCTGTCCGTAGGCGGACAGCAACCCTTCGATGGCAGCGCGACGCTCGACGGCGGGCAAGTCGCTGCGCAATAGCGCATCCAGCGGCGGCGGTTCGCTGATCACGATGTGGTTATCGAGTTGTGCGAGCATCTGGCTGATGAGGGTCGAGCCGCAGCGAGACGCGTGAAAGATGAACGCGCCAGGGGCCAAACCGGGACTGCACATTTGCCAGTCAACGAGGGTCGACAATGGCGTTTCCCGGCGAAACGCTTGATTGAACGGCAATCGCAGCGCCTCTTCCACGGCATCGCGAAAAAACGGCTGATGCAGTGGCGTATCGCCGAACCAGCACCAGTCGACGCGCCATTGCCCAGCCTCTTGCCAGACCCGGATCGGCAACCAGCCTTCGAGGTTCATGCCGTCCATTGTTGGTTCCATTGTCGGCGGCCGTCGCGCATGGCTGCGCGCAGTTCTTCCCGGGAGAGCGGCAGGCCTCGCGCAGCCGCCAATTCCAGGGCTCGGGTGATAAAAGCTTCGCTGTCCTGCAACCCCTGCAAGGTTTTGCACAGCGGCGGATCGCTCTCCACCAGTGCCTTGAACTGTGCAAGGCATCCATGAAAAACATCGGTATTTGGCGTAGTCAATTCGCCGTCGATAATCGCCTGCTCCAGCCAGGCGCCGGGTCGACAATCGAGCACCAGATGAATGCGCGCCCGAGTACCACGATTGTCCACACGATGCGGCCGCGACAGGTCGAGAAACCAGCATTCACCGGCAGCCATCGGCATGCGCTGGCCGTCCAGCAGAAAGTCCACTTGAGGCGCGCTGACCAGCGGGATGTGCAGACGCAGATCGGCGTCCGGTTCGCCCAGATCGTAGTCGCGATGTTCGTGAATCTGCCCACCCGGCCCGAGCCGCAACAAGCGCGCGCTGACGATTTCCAGCGGCAGATCGCGCAAACCTTGTTGCCATCGGACATCGCGCAACCAAGGCGCGCGCAGCAGCGGTTTGCCGCGACCCGGCGACAGTTCAGTCAACGCATCCGCCGCCGAAATCAGCGCAACACCGCTCCAGTCGCCAGCGTAATAAGCGTTGTTGAAATGCCCCTGCCAGCTGTCCTCGTCAACGGCGGCCAACGCCTGCAACAGCAGCGGTAAATCCACGGCCACCGGCAAGCGGGAGAACGCCGGTCGGCTCATCGTTTCGGCAACACCGCGCACTCGCCGAGCCAGGTCAGCAAGTGATCGAGGCAGGCCTCAACCGATTGCGCGCCGGTATCGAGCACCAAAGAGGCGGACGGCGGCGGTTCATACGGCGCAGACACGCCGGTAAAACCTGGCAAATCCCCCCGTCGTGCACGGGCGTAATGACCTTTCGGATCGCGCTGTTCGCAGACGGCGAGGGAAGCGCTGCACCAGACTTCGCGGTAATCCTCGCCCAGTCGCCGGGCGAACACCTCACGCAACTCCATCAGCGGCGCGATCATCGCCAGGATGACGATCTGCCCGTTCTCCACCAGCAGCGCCGCGACTTCGCTGGCGCGACGGATGTTCTCCAGACGATCACTGTCGGTAAAACCGAGATCACGATTGAGCCCGACCCGCAGCCCGTCGCCATCAAGCACGAGGCTCTGCACGCCGTGCTCGAACAGCTCGGCGTGCAACGCCTGGGCCAGGGTCGATTTGCCCGCCGCCGGCAAACCGGTCAGCAAAATCGCCGTGCCGCGATGGCCGTTGCGCGCCTCCCGTTGTGCGCGGCTGATGCTCGCCGTCGGCGCCAGCAGGTTATTGGGCATGGGCCACCGGCGTCGTGATGTTCCCGGCCGCCCACGCCGATTCGCGGTTGGCCAACGCGGTGGCAATGGATTGCACTTCGGTGGATTGCACCTGATCTGGCAGCGGGTCGAGCCCTGCACTGGCAAAGATCTGGCCGTAAGCATTACGCAGATCGGCGTACGACAGGTCGCGACGCAAATCGGCCTGCAAAGTGTTCAACTCGCCCTGGATGAGGTCCAGCTCACCCAGCCCAGCCGCCTGATAACGGTTGCGCAGCTGGCCAACGATCTGCCCGTCGATGTACGACAGTTGCTGATTGGTCTTGAACTGCCGCAACGCCTCGCGGTAGTTGGCGTTGGCCACATAAAGCTGCGCCAGCACCGCAATCGACATGGCCTGGCGGCGCGCCGCGGCGACTTCTTCGCCAGCCTTGGCAACGTTGATCGCCGCCGGTGCGGAGATCACGTTGAACAGGTTCCACGTCACTTTCACGCCGTAGTCGGCCCAGCCCTGTTCCACCAGGAACGAGTTGCTGTCGTAATGCCCGCCGGCCGAGAACTCCAGCCCCGGCAGCAGCCGCAACATGGCTTTGCGGGTTTCAGCCGCGCTGATGCGGCTTTGGTAATCCTGTTCGCGCAGCTCGGGACGACTGGTCAGGGCTTCCTGTTCCAGGCTGGCGAGGTCAACTTTCAATTCCGGAATGTCATAGTCGTCCTGGGTCGCCAGGGTCAGCTCAGTGCCCAACGGCAGGTTGATCAACGTCGCCAGTTCGGTTTTCGCCAGCGACAACGCACGACGCTGTTCTTCCAGTTGGCGCGTGGCTTCGATCAGCGAGCGTTGATAACCCAGCGCCTGAACCGGATCGCCGATTCGCTGCTGGCTCATGCTTTGACTGTTGCCGCGCGCGGTGTCCACCCGGGCCATGAGGCTGTCGATCTGCTTGAGCAAACGCTCGGCGGCCATGGCTCGCCAGTAGGCCGAGCGCACGTCCTGAACGATGGTGTTGATCACCTTGCGCCGACGCTCCTGAACGATCAGTCGCTGGTCGCCCTGTTGCTTAGCGCTGATGTAGCTGACGCCAAAATCGAGCACGTTCCAGACCATGGTCAGGTCGGCGACGTCACGGTCGCGGTCTTGTGAGGTCGATGGCTCCAGAGACTGGGTGCCGGTCCGTACGCTCTGGCTGCTGGAGGCGTTGACGTTGTTGCGGCCGACGTACCCGGCGTCCAGCGCCATGCGCGGCAGCATGTCGAAACTGGCGAGGTCGAGTTGGCGCTTGGCCAGGGCCTCTTCCATGATCTTGAGCCGGCCTTCGAGGTTGTACTTCACCGCGCGGGCCATGGCTTGATGCAGGGTCAGCGGACCGCTGAGGGGCTCCTGATCCTTGTACATGTTTTGCAGATCGCTCCTGGCGCGCTGTTGGCTGACGCTGCGTTCGATCGGTTCACTGGTGACTGCACATCCGCTGACTGCAAGCGCCAGCAGGCTGGCGCCAAACAACTTAGAACTTCTATTCATCCTTGACTGCCCCTGGACACAGCATTGTTTTAGGTGTTTTTTCAGGCCTGCATTTCGCTGATGCCGACCTGTCGCAAAGCCGCGGCCAGGCTGTCGACCTGCCGTTGCTCGGTGTCTTTGAGCTGTTGCAATTGCTGGACGAGACTCGGCGCGCCAAACACGCCGCGCAGCCCCTGTGAAACATCCCCGGCCTTGATCGAATGACTGCCGAATGAGTTCAGCGAGTCTCGTTCGTTGCCGGCGTCCTGATTGAACAGGCTCGACAACGTGCTGGTGCCGAACACCCCGCCATCTCCACCGCCGAAGCCGAGGAAGCCGTTGCCCGAGCCATCGCCGCCGCTGTCACTGCTGCTGAACACCTGGGCGATGAAGCTGGGCGCCAGCGCACCGTGGTTCATGAAGATGTCGCCCAGCGGCCGGATGCCATTGCCGATCACGCGGCTTTCGAACAACGGGGTAAAGGTCAGCGGTGAGCCGAGATCGCCGGTCGGGGGCGTGAAAATGATCGGTTGCAGTGGCACGTTGGGCTGATCGGAAACGGTGACCGGTGGCGGGATCCGGGCCAGCGGGTCAGGCGTCACGACCACGGCAGGCGTCTGCACCGGCACGGTGTCGATCACGTAATTGTTGGAGACCGCCACGCTGCTACCGGCATTGCCCGAACCGTCGCTGACGTTGCTGGTATCCAGCGCAATGAAGTTGCTCGGGTCGGTGATGCTCGCGGTCGGCGTGAAGGTCGCCGTCCAGGTCTTGCCGCCGTCGCTGCTGGCCAGGTTGGTCAGCTCGCCGTTGGTGACGCTGAGGTCCGACAGGTCGAAATCGCTGACCACTTCGCTGAAGGTGATCGTCACCAGCGTGGTTTGACCCACGCCCAGGTTCGGGTTGGCGACCACGATGGTTGCCGTCGGCCGGGTGGCATCGAGCGCGTAGTTGTTGGAGATCGCGATCCCGGCACCGACGTTGCCCGCGGCGTCCGCCACATTGCTGCTGTCGAGCAGGATCAGGTTGGTGGTGTCGTTGATGTTGGCGGTCGGGGTCAGCGTGGCGGTCCAGGTCTTGCCGCCATCGCTGCTGAGCAGGTTGGACAAGGTGCCATTGGCGACGCTGAGGTCCGACAGGTCGAAACCTGAGACCGCCTCGGTGAAGGTGATGGTAACCGTGGTCGTCTCGCCGATGCCCAAGCGGTTATCCGCCACCACGATGGTCGCCGTCGGCCGCGCTGTGTCGATGGCGTAGTTGTTGGAATCGGTCACGCCCACGCCACTGTTGCCCGACACGTTGGTCACACCGCTGTTGTCGAGACGGATCAGGTTGGTGGTGTCCGTCACGTTGACGGTTGGCGTGAACGTCGCGGTCCAGGTGATGCCGCCGTCACTGCTGCTGACGTTGCTCAAGGTACCGTTGGCAATGCTCAGGTCCGCGTTGGTGAAACCGCTGACCGCTTCGCTGAAGGTGATGGTCACCCCTGAGGTTTCACCGGCCTTGAGGGCGTTGTCGGCCACCACGATGGTTGCGGTCGGCACTTGAGTTTCCACCACATAGTTGGCGGAGTTGGTCGTGCCCGTCCCGGCGTTGCCGGCCAGGTCCGTGACACCAGTGTTGTTCAGGGTGATGAGATTGGTGGCGTCGGTAATCCCGATAGTCGGGGTGAAGGTCCCGGTCCAGGTGATGCCGCCATCGCTGCTGCTGACATTGCTCAGCGTACCGTTGGCGACGCTCAAATCGCTGTTGTCGAAACCGCTCACCGCCTCGCTGAAGGTGATGGTCACCAGCGCGGTTTCGCCCGGTTTCAGGGTTGTATCGCTCAACACAATGGTCGCGGTCGGGCGTTGGCTGTCGATGGCGTAGTTGTTGGAGTCCGTCGTGCCGCTGCCAGTGTTGCCCGCCCCATCGATCACTCCGGTGTTGTCGAGGGTAATCAGGTTGGTCGAATCGGTGACGCTCGCTATCGGCGTCAGGGTGGCGGTCCAGGTGATGTTATCGCTGGTGCTCAGATTGCTCAGAGTACCGTTGCTCACCGTCAGGTCGGCTGTAGTAAAACCGGTTACCGCCTCGGAGAAGGTGATGGTCACCATCGATGTTTGACCCACACCCAGCGCCGCGTCCGTCACCACGATGGTCGCGGTTGGGCGCTGTGTGTCGATGGCGTAGTTGTTGGAGTCGGTGGTGCCGCTGCCGGTGTTGCCCGAGACGTTTTGCACGCCAGTGTTGTCCAGGGTGATCAGGTTGCTGGTGTCGGTAATGCTGGCCGTCGGCGTGAACGTTGCTGTCCAGGTAATGCCGCCATCGCTGCTGCTCACCGCCGTCAACGTGCCGTTGGCGATGGTCAGGTCGGCGTTGCTGAAACCGCTGACCGCTTCGCTGAAGGTAATGGTGACCAGCGACGTTTCACCGACGCTCAGCGCATTGTCGGCGACGACGATGGTGGCGGTCGGCCGCACGGTGTCGATGGTGAAGTTGGCCGAATTGGTGATGCCGCTGCCTGCGTTGCCGGCAATGTCGGCCACGCCGCTGTTGTTCAGGGTGATCAGGTTGGAAGTGTCCCTGACGCCGACTGTCGGGGTGAAGGTCGCCGTCCAGGTGATGCCGCCATCGCTGCTGCTCACCGCGCTCAAGGTGCCGTTTGGAATGCTCAGGTCACTGTTGTCGAAACCGCTGACCGCCTCGCTGAACGTGATGGTTACCAACGACGTTTCGCCGGCACTCAGGGTTGGGTCGGCGACGACAATGGTGGCGTTCGGACGCAGACTGTCGATTGCGTAGTTGTTGGAATCGGTAGTGCCCGCGCCAGTGTTGCCGGCCGCGTCCGCCATGCCGGTGTTGTTCAGCGTGATGATATTGGTTGCATCGTTGATGCTCGCCGTCGGCGTGAAGGTCGCGGTGTAGGTGATGTTATCGCTGGTGCTCAGGCCGGTCAGGGCGCCGTTGGCGACCGTGAGGTCGGCGGTGGTGAAACCGGTCACCGCCTCGGAGAAGGTGATGGTTACCACCGTGGTTTGACCCAGCGCCAAGGCAGTATCCGTCACGACGATGGTCGCGGTTGGGCGCACGGTGTCGATCGCGTAGTTGTTGGAATCGGTGGTGCCGCTGCCGGCGTTGCCCGAGGCGTTTTGCACACCGCTGTTGTCCAGGGTGATCAGGTTGGTTGCGTCGGTAATGCTGGCCGTCGGCGTGAAGGTCGCTGTCCAGGTGATGCCGCCATCGCTGCTGCTCACTGCCGTCAACGTGCCGTTGGCGATGGTCAGGTCGGCGTTGCTGAAACCGCTGACCGCTTCGCTGAAGGTAATGGTCACCAGCGACGTTTCACCGATTTTCAGCGCGTTATCGGCGAGCACGATGGTGGCCGTCGGAGCGACGGTGTCGATGGTGTAGTTGCCGGAGTTGGTCGTGCCGCTGCCCGTGTTGCCAGCCAGATCGGCCACGCCGGTATTGTTCAGGGTGATGACGTTGCTCGGGTCACTCACGCCGACGGTTGGCGTGAAGGTCGCCGTCCAGGTGATACCGCCGTCGCTGCTGCTCACCGCCGTCAATGTGCCGTTGGCGATGGACAGGTCGGCATTGGTGAAACCGCTCACCGCTTCGCTGAAAGTAATGGTGACCAGCGAAGTTTCCCCGGCACTCAGAGTCGGGTCGGCCAGAACGATGGTCGCCGTAGGGCGAACCGTGTCGATCGCGTAGTTGTTGGAATCGGTGGTGCCGCTACCGGCGTTACCCGCCAGGTCGGCGACGCCGGTGTTGTCCAGGGTGATCAGGTTGGTCGTGTCGTTGGTGCTGGCGCTCGGCGTGAAGGTCGCCGTCCAGGTGATGCCGCCGTCGCTGCTGCTCACCGCCGTCAAGGTGCCGTTGGCAATGGTCAGGTCGGCGTTGGTGAAACCGCTGACCGCTTCACTGAAAGTGATTGTCACCAGCGAGGTTTCGCCGATTCTCAGCGCCGTGTCCGCGACCACGATGGTTGCCGTCGGGCGCACGGTGTCGATGGCGTAGTTGTTGGAATCGGTGGTGCCGCTGCCCACGTTGCCGGTGGCGGCAGCCTGCACGCCGCTATTGTCCAGGGTGATCAGGTTGGTCGCATCGGTGGTGCTGGCCGTCGGGGTGAAGGTGGCGGTCCAGGTGATGCCGCCGTCACTGCTGCTGACCGCGCTCAACGTGCCGTTGGCGATGGTCAGGTCGGCGTTGGTGAAACCGCTCACGGCTTGGCTGAAGGTGATGGTCACCAGCGAGGTTTCACCGATTTTCAGGGCGTTGTCCGCTACCACGATGGTCGCGGTCGGCGGGGCGGTGTCGATGGTGTAGTTGCCCGAAGAACTGGTCCCGCTGCCGGTGTTGCCCGCGATGTCGGCCACGCCGGTATTGGCCAGAGTAATAACGTTGGTGGTGTCGTTAATGCCTGCAGTCGGCGTGAAGGTCGCCGTCCAGGTAATGCCGCCGTCGCTGCTGCTCACCGCCGTCAAGGTGCCGTTGGCGATCGTCAGGTCGGCATTGGTGAAACCGCTCACCGCCTCGCTGAAGGTGATGGTCACCAGCGAGGTTTCGCCCTGTGTCAGCGTCGAATCGGCCAACACAATCGTGGCGGTCGGGCGCACGGTGTCGATCGCGTAGTTGTTGGAATCGGTAGTGCCGCTGCCGGCGTTACCGGCCAGATCCGCTATGCCGGTATTGTCCAGGGTGATCAGGTTGGTCGTGTCGTTGATGCTGGCGGAAGGTGTGAACGTCGCGGTCCAGGTGATGCCGCCGTCGCTGCTGCTCACCGCCGACAAGGTGCCGTTGGCAATGGTCAGGTCGGCGTTGGTGAAACCGCTGACCGCTTCGCTGAAGGTGATCGTCACCAGCGAAGTTTCGCCGATTCTCAACGCCGTGTCCGTCACCACGATGGTTGCCGTTGGCCGCACAGTGTCGATGGCGTAGTTGTTGGAATCGGTGGTGCCGCTGCCGGCGTTGCCCGACAAGTCGCTGACCCCGGTGTTGTCCAGGGTGATCAGGTTGGTCGTGTCGGTGATGCTGGCGGTCGGGGTAAACGTCGCCGTCCAGGTGATACCGCCGTCGCTGCTGCTCACCGCGGTCAAGGTGCCGTTGGCGATGGTCAGGTCGGCGTTGGTGAAACCGGTCACCGCCTCGGCGAAGGTGATCGTCACCAGTGAGGTTTCGCCGATTTTCAGCGCATTGTCCGCCACCACGATGGTCGCAGTTGGGCGAAGTGTATCGATCGCATAGTTGTTCGAATCGGTGGTGCCGCTGCCGGTGTTGCCCGCCAGATCCGCTATGCCGGTGTTGTTCAGGGTGATCAGGTTGGTCGTGTCGTTGGTGCTCGCGGAGGGTGTGAAGGTCGCGGTCCAGGTGATGCCGCCGTCGCTGCTGCTCACCGCCGTCAAGGTGCCGTTGGCGATGGTCAGGTCGGCGTTGGTGAAACCGCTGACCGCTTCACTGAAGGTGATCGTCACCAGTGAGGTTTCGCCGATTTTCAGCGCATTGTCTGTCACCACGAGGGTCGCCGTTGGCCGCACGGTATCGATGGCGTAGTTGCCCGAATCGGTAGTGCCGCTGCCGGCGTTACCGGCCAGATCTGTGACGCCGGTGTTGTCCAGGGTGATCAGGTTGGTCGTATCGGTGATGCTGGCGGTCGGTGTGAAGGTCCCCGTCCAGGTGACGCCGCCGTCGCCGCTGCTCACCGAGGTCAAGGTGCCGTTGGCAATCGTCAGATCCGCGTTGGTCAGTCCGGTGACTGCTTCGTTGAAGGTGATGGTCACCAGGGAGGTTTCGCCGACTTTCAGCGCATTGTCGGCCACCACGATGGTCGCGGTCGGGCGTACGGTGTCGACCGTATAGTTGTTGGAGTTGGTGGTGCCGACGCCGGCGGTGCCCAGAATGTTGATCACCCCGGTGTTGTCCAGGGTGATGACGTTGGTCGTATCGGAAATACTGGCGGACGGCGTAAACGTTGCCGTCCAGGTGATGCCGCCATCGCCGCTGCTCACCGAGGTCAACGTGCCGTTGGCGATGGTCAGGTCCGCATTGGTGAGACCGGTCACGGCTTCGGAGAAGGTGATGGTCACCAGGGACGTTTCGCCGATGCTCAGTGTGGTGTCAGCGACCACAATGGTCGCGGTTGGTGGTGGTGAATACGCGGTGTTGAGTATGCCACCGTCGTTGTAGATGGTCGCGACGGAGGTTGGTGAGGTGCCGGTGCTGCCTCCGCCCTGCGCGGTACCGCCTGCACCACTGGCCCCGGCATTACCGGCCAGGGCCGCGAAGTTGGCGGCCGTGATCAGCAGCGTGCCTTTGTTCCAGATCGCACCGACGCCCCGGCCACCAATGCCGCCATTGCTGGCATTGCTGCCTTGGCCACCACCACCGCCGCCACCGCCGCCGGCACCAATGTTGTTGCTGATGGTGGAGGTGCCGACAATGGTGATGGTGCCGCTGCTGGCGTTGTAGATCCCGCCCACCGCGTTGCCGCCGGCGGCGGTGGCGGCGGTGGTGG